>DAOUFU010000015.1:0-6463 GCA_034429275.1 Anaerolineae bacterium
TTCCGTCATCAACGTCAGATACGGCGCGACAAACGCCCATTCATCGTCACTTACGTCACTGGGGTATGCTTTTCGTTCGCTCATGCCCCCAGTTTAGCATTGTGCACCTCAAAAGTGCATAACACGCTCTAAGTCAGGTTGCAAGCGCTTGCAAGCAGGTCACAGGACATGGCCAAAGACAGTAAAAAAGCGAAAACACCGACCATTTTTGACATCGCGCGCGCGTCGGGGGTGTCCTATTCCACCGTGTCTCGCGCGTTGAGTGGATACGAATTCGTCAAGCCCAGCACGCGCGAAAAAGTCCTGGGCACGGCGCGCGCGCTGGGATACGTCCCCAATCAGCAGGCGCGCAGCCTGGCCGGTGGCCGATCCAATATGATCGGCGTGCTGGTCCCGGCGCTCAGCAACAGCTACATCAGCGAGATCATCCAGGGCATCGACGAAGAACTGGCCCGCTCCGGCTACAACATCATCCTCTATACCACTCACCGGCATCATGGCACCGAATCCAAGTACGTGGCAACCATGCTCAACGGCGGGGCCGAAGGGCTGCTGCTGGTCGTGCCGCTGCTCTCGCCTTCGTATATGGACGCCCTGCTCCAGCAAGACTTCCCCTTTGTGCTGATCGATCAGCAGGATACCACCTGCCACTGCTCCTCCGTCACCGCGACCAACTGGCAGGGCGCGTATGAAGCCACCCGCTACCTGATCAGCCTGGGGCACGAGCGCATCGGCTTCATCACCGGCCTGGAGGGGTTGAGCAGCACCAGTGACCGCCTGGAAGGCTACCGCGACGCGCTGAAGGATGCCGGGCTTCCGCTGATCAAGGAACTGATTCAGCCGGGCGATTTTCTGGTCCAGGGAGGCATCACCGCCACCCACACGCTGCTGGCCCTGCCCGATCCGCCGACGGCCATCTTTGCCTCGAACGATATGTCCGCGTTTGGGGCGCTGGAAGCCATCCGCGAACACGGCTGGCGCATGCCAGACGATATCTCGCTGGTCGGCTTCGACGCCATCCCCCAATCGCTGCTGATCTACCCCAAGTTGACGACGGTCCACCAGCCGCTCGCCGAGATGGGTCGCCAGGCGGTCTGCCTGCTGCTGGAAAGCCTGGAAGACCCCGGCAGCGCCATTCGCCAGGTCGTGCTGCCCACCGAACTGGTGGTGCGCGATTCGTGCGCCCCGCCCCGCCGCGCCTGAGTGCGCGATACTGTTCGCGCCGCGCCGCCGCCGATCATGCCTGGGCGGGGTCCGGCACCAGCCAGGGTGGCAGCGGGAGTCCCTGGCTTTGCAGGTGGCAGGCATAGAGGAACCGGTACACGTCGTTAGCATAAAACTGCGGGAAGCGCTTATCCGGGAAGGTATCCGTCAGCCGCTCCATGATCTGCTCCGCCGCTGCCGCGCTCAATCCCTCGCCCACCTCGTAATCGAAATAGATCGCCAGGTCTTTGCCCGGCTCGTCGATGATGCGCGTCACCCCATACCGCTCCGGGTGCTGGTGCGCCGGAGAATCGCGCTCCATCAAAAAGGTGCCCAGCGCCGCCGAATTGATGTACAGCTTGTGAGCATACAGAAAGTTGACCGTTTCCTGGGCGTGGTCGAGCGTCTCGCCAGGGAAGCCGAAGAAGAAAAAGGCGTGGTTCCAGATGCCTGCTGCATGGCTCTCGCGCAGGATGCGCTGCATATGGTCCAGTTCGGTGCCCTTGAGCATGAAGTCGATCACAGGCTGGGCGGCACTCTCCAGCCCAAACAGCAGCATACTGCACCCGCCGCGCGCCATGCCTTCTAGCGTCTCACCGGAGATCACCTTCTCGAAGCGCACGCAGCCGCCCCACTGCACCGGCCTGCCCGCCGCTTCGAGCAGGGGCGGCAGGTGACGCAGGTTGCGCGGGGTGATGGCCTCATCGGAGAAGAAGATGTGTCGTATGCCATATTTTTCGTGCAGCGCGATCATCTGCCCGGCGAGCTGTTCGGCCTTGAGCTGGCTGAAGGCTTCCGGCTCACCATACCCCACGTTGCAGAAGGCACATTTGCCATAGTAGCAGCCGCGCGCCGTCAGCAGCGGCAGCACCAGCCGCGGAGCCAGGTAACGATCCAGCGGCAGACCGTCGAAATCGGGCAGTGGCAGGTCCTGAATCTTCTCCTGCGGCTTGCGCGCATTGACGCGCACAGCCTCGCCGTCGTGATAAATCAGGTTGGGGATGCCGTCCAGGCTGCCGCCCTGCGCCACCGCCTGGACCAGGTGCAGCAGCGGCTCCTCGCCGTCGAAGACAACCGCGCTGTCGAACAGGCTGAATACGGCGGGCACGGCGGCGATCTGCTCGCGCAGCATGGTAATGTGTGGCCCGCCGACCGTCACGTGGCAGGGCAGCCCGGCTTCCTGCTTGACCAGGTAACCGAGCGTCATCCCGGCCAGCATCTGCGGCATCGAGGGAATCGAAATGCCGACCACGTCCGGCTGTTCGCGCCGGATGTCCTGTAAGATGCCGCGCCGGAAGATATCGAGGAAGATGTTGTGCTGCTCGTCGCGGACCGCCGCCAGCAGCCCCGCGCTGCTGTCCACCGGGTAGGCGGCGATATAGCTCTGCAGGTGCAGCGAGGCCGGGTAGAACGGCAGCGAGGCGATCTCCAGGCATTGGATGAGGACTTCAAACGCCCGCAGGCTGGCCGGGCCGTCAAAAAACGCCTCGCTGCGAATGATCTGCTTGGCCTGTTCGACTTCCCCGGCCAGGCGCGGGCCTTCGTTGAGCGCCCACAGCACCTGCTGACGCGGGGGAAGCCGCCGCCGGTCGGGCCGGATCGTCGCCTTCGGGCCGTAGTCGGCTTTTAGCCGGGCTACCGCGCCGCGCATGTACGGCGTGGTCAGGATTTCATCGAACACTTCGGCGTTTAGATCGCGCTGGATCACCTCGACCCCGCGCGGGCGCAGATAGGCGGCCAGCGTCGGCAGCGCCAGGTGTGGCATTGAGGGCGTCCAGTTGGGGGGGAACAACAGCATCAGTTTCATGGTGGCATCCCAGGGAGAACAATGGGCCGCCGAGCGAACCGATCACCGGGGTGATGACAGCCGCTCGCGGCCAGTGTGCGATGGAGGAATGAGCCGTGCGCCAGCCCGGACACTGCGCGGCCCTAGACGCCTAACGGCAGTTCTTTGGCGAAATGGCACGCCGACCAGTGGCCGGGCTGCACTTCGAGCAGCGGCGGAGTCTCGGCCCGGCAGCGATCCTGGACATACTGGCAGCGCGGGTGGAAATAGCACCCGCTCGGCGGGTTGGCCGGGTCGGGAACTTCGCCCTTCAGCGGCACCTGCTTGCGCTTGGCCCTGGGATCAGGCGTCGGGGCAGACGACAGCAGCGCCTCGGTATACGGATGTTTGACATCCTCGAACAGGTTGTCCGTCTCGGCAATCTCGACGATGCGACCCACATACATCACCGCGACACGGTCGCACAGGTGCCGCACCACGCTCAAATCGTGCGAGATGAACAGGTAGGTAAGCTGGAACTGGGACTGCAAGTCTTGCAGCAGGTTGAGAATCTGCGCCTGGATCGAGACATCCAGCGCCGAGACCGGCTCATCGCAGATGATCAACTGCGGGTTGAGCGCCAGCGCGCGCGCAATGCCGATGCGCTGGCGTTGTCCACCGCTGAAGGCGTGTGGATAGCGTGACATATATTCCGGGCGCAGCCCTACCAGCTTCAACAGTTCAGCCACGCGGTCGTGCAGGGCGCTGCCGCTCAACACGCGGTAGTTGCGCAGCGGCTCACCTACCAGTTGTTCAAGGGTCATGCGCGGGTTCAGCGACGAATACGGGTCCTGGAAGATCAACTGGATATTGCGCCAGATGTCGCGCAGTTCATCGCGCTTCAGCCGGGCCAGGTCTACCCGGCCTTTTTCCATATCGTCGAACCAGATCTCGCCCGCGCTGGGATCGATGGCGCGCAGGATCACGCGCCCGGTGGTGGTCTTGCCGCAGCCGCTCTCGCCCACCAGCCCCAACACTTCGCCACGCCCGATCGTGAAGCTGACGCCATCGACCGCCCTCACCTGGTTGATGACATCGCGGCGGAAGACGCCGCGCTTGTAGATCGGGAAATATTTCTTCAGGTCGCGCACCTCTAGCAGGGTGCCGTGTTCTGCTTTGCTCATGAAGCGTGCTCCGTGTGCGAAGGCTGCGGGCGAAGATCGTGAACGCGGGCGCACCTGGCCCAGTGCTGCTCACCGACCTGGACCAGTTCCGGGCTGCCGCACACCGAGGGGATGTAGTGCTGGCAGCGCGGATGGAATTTGCATCCGGCGGGCATATTGGTCGGGTCCGGCACATTGCCCTCGATGGTTTCGAGGCGGTCGAGCCTGGCGTCATGGCGCGGGATCGAGCGCAGCAGCGCCTGGGTGTAGGGATGCGCGGGCGCGTAGTAGATCGAGTCCACGTCCGCTACCTCGACTTCTTCGCCCAGGTACATCACCACGACATGATCGGCCATCTCAGCGATCACCCCCAGCGCGTGCGTGATGAACATGATCGCCATGCCATATTCCTGCTGGAGATCGCGCATCAGGTCGAGAATCTGCGCCTGGGTCGTCACATCGACGGCGGTAGTCGGCTCGTCGGCGATGAGCAGCTTGGGATTGCACGACAGCGCCATCGCGATCATCACGCGCTGGCGCATCCCGCCGCTGAGTTCGTGCCGGTAGCGCTGCAAGAGCCGCTCCGGTTGGGCCAGCCCCACGCGCGCCAACAAGCGCACAGCGCGCTCGGCGGCCTCTTTTTTGTCCACCTCCATGTGCAAGCGGATAGCCTCGATCATCTGGTTGCCGATGGTGTGCACCGGGCTGAGCGAGGTCATCGGCTCTTGAAAGATCATGGAGATTTCGCCCCAGCGGATGCGCCGGATTTCTGGCCCCTGTGGGTCAAGCTTGACCAGGTCAATCGGCCCATCGGGGCGGCCATAGTAGATGATCTCGCCGGAGACGATGCGCCCCGGCGGGCGGACCATGTTCAGAATGGCGCGCGCGGTGACGCTCTTGCCGCAGCCGCTCTCGCCCACAATGCCCAGAGTCTTGCCGCGCTCCAGGGTGAAGTTCACCCCATTCACCGCTTGCACGACGCCCTCGGTGATGTAGAAATTCACGTGCAGGTCTTTGACTTCCAGCAACAAGTCGGACATCGATGAAGACTCCTAGCGATTGAAGGGATCGGCGGCATCGCGCAGGCCATCCCCCAGGAAGTTAAAGGCCAGCACCGTGATCACCACCGCCAGGCCGGGCAGCAGCAGCCACGAGGCCAACGCCACCGTGCGAATATTCTGGGCTTCTTGCAGCAGCACGCCCCAGCTAATCACCGGCTGGCGCAGCCCCAGGCCCAAAAAGCTCAGGCCGGTCTCGGCCAGGATGATGCCGGGAATGGACAGAGTCAGCGAGGCGATGATGTGGCTGGTGACCGAGGGCACCATGTGCCGCAGGATGATGCGCCGGTCGCGCGCGCCGCTCAGCCGGGCGGCCAGCACAAAGTCCTCGGTGCGCAGCGCCAGGAAGCGCCCGCGCACCTGGCGGCCCAGCCCCGTCCAGCCGCTGATCGACAGGATGATGGTGATGCCAAAATAGCGGCGTTCCTGCGACCATTCAGGCGGCAGTGCCGCGCTCAGGGCCATCCACAGTGGCAGGTCGGGCACGGAGCGGATGAACTCGATCACGCGCTGGATCAGGTTATCGACCCATCCGCCGTAATAACCGGAGACGCCACCCAACACCACGCCCAGGATCAGGCTGAGGAAAACGCTCACCAGGCCGATGGAGAGCGAGATTCGCCCGCCGTGAATGATGCGCGCGAACATATCGCGCCCCAGGCGATCGGACCCCAGCGGGTAAAAGACCGCGCCCGGCGCGTCGGTATCCAGGCCAAACAGGTGACGGTCGGTTTCAAAGCCCAGCAGTTTGTAACGATAGCCTTTGACAAAAAACTTGATGGGGTACCACGTTGATTTGTCTTCGGAATAGGTGATGCGCAGTGTTTCTTCGTTCCGGTGACTGATCAGTCCATTCACGCCGGGGCGCAGGTGAAACTTGCCGTTCTCGTCGATGAAGGTAGGGATCTGCGGCGGCACGAATTTGTACTTGCCGTTATAGACCAGCGGATCGACCGGCGAGAGGAAATCGGCAAAAAAGGCCGAGAGGTACATCAAGATCAGGATGACCAGGCTGGCGACCGCGACCTTGTGCTTGCGGAATTTCCACCACATCAACTGGCGCGGCGTGGCCACCGATACCCGCTCGATCTCTGTGGCGACCAGCGGGATTCCCGTCTCAACATCCGGCGATTGCGCGGGAGTCTGGTTTTGAGGGTTCGTTGCGTCCATGCCGTGAATCCTTATTCGAGCCGAATCCGGGGATCGAGCACTGCCAGCAAAATATCCGAGATCAGGGTGCCGACCACCGTGAGCACGCTGATAATCATCACAAT
>DAOUFU010000016.1:0-2498 GCA_034429275.1 Anaerolineae bacterium
GGGGCTTTGGTGATCAGGGCGGGATCGTCGGGCTGGGGCTGAGGGGTGAGGCTGCCCGCCACCACCCAATCGAGGGTGTGCATCAGCAGGATGGCTCCCATCTGCGCCAGCTTGTCGTGCAGGGTCGCGCCCGTCTCGTCGAGGGCGATGGGCAGCGAATCTTGCAGCAGGATCGGGCCGGTATCCAGCCCGGCATCCATCACCATAGTGGTCACGCCGGTGTGCCGGTCGCCGTGCCAGATCGCGGCCTGAATGGGCGCAGCGCCGCGCCAACGCGGTAGCAGTGAGGCGTGCACGTTGATCGGGTAAAGGCGCGGGATATCGAGCACTTCCTGGCGCAAAATTTGCCCAAAGGCGACGACGACCAGGAAATCGGGCTGCCAGGCGCGAATCTGCGCGACGGCGGCGGGTTCTTTGCGCAGGCTGGCGGGCTGGATGATGGGGATGTGTTCGGCGAGCGCAAGCTGCTTGACGGGCGAGATGCGCACCTGCCTGCCACGCCCTGCCGGGCGATCCGGCTGGGTGACGACGCCGACGACCTGGTGAGTGGGGGTGTCGATCAGCGCCTGAAGGCTGGGTACGGCAAATTCGGGGGTCCCCATGAAGACGACACGACTGGGAAGGGAAATGATCGCAGGCATAAGTAGTTTCGGCTCCCGCTCAAAATGTGAATATCAACCGACTGACCGGGAGACTGGCGGGAAATTCACCCTGGTCAGCCGGGCAAAGTATGGTACAATCCACATCATATGGTGGCTGTGGTGCAGTGGTTAGCACACCTGACTGTGGATCAGGAAGTCGAGGGTTCGAATCCGTCCAGCCACCCCAAATGACGGCGCTCGTGCAGCGCCGTTTTTTATTGCCTGCGCCAGAACAGGCGTATACGCGCCTTTTGCAGGGCCAGCCGCCAGCGCAGCCCGGCGCGATTTCGCCGGAGCGTGCGCACGCGGCGCGGGCGTCGGAAGACGCGGCGAATGCTGCCCTGCGCATCACGCGAGGTCAGCCCGGCGCGTTCGCGCGTCTGGGTTGTGCGGATCAAGGTATTGAGCGCCTCGGCGTCCTGCTCGCTGGGGCGCGGCACGCCAAAGACTTCCCAGATGCTCATCTCGCCGGTGTCGGACTTGGGCGTCTGGGGTGGACGCGCAGGGGCACGCTCGACCGGCCCCACTTCGGCGGGCGGCGGCACGGCAGGGCGAGCGGCTGAGATCGGCGCAGCAGGCTGCGGCGCCTCTGAACGGTACGATGGCGGCGGCACGATTTCCGGCGGGGGCACCACGTCGGGCGGGGCGACCCATTCGGGTTCCGGCGGAGTGTCTTCGGTGGCGGCAGTCTCCACCCGGACGGCGGGCATTCCACGCGGCGGTGTCGCCTGGCGGTGGAAGTCCAGAATATCCTCATCGTCTGCCAGGGCGGGCGAAATGGAGACGCGTGCAGGCGCTGGCGACACTGGCGCTGACGGGACGACTTCAGGCGCGCTTTCCGGGCGCGCGAAATCGGCGGCGTTGGATGAATAGGGCAGGGGCGACGCCGCCGGAGCGGGCGCGGAGTCGGCGGTCACCACCGGCTGCACGCCATGGCGGGGTGTATCTTCCGGCGAGATGGGCGGCTCGTGCAGCAGCGGGGCCGCCGCCGGGGACTCGATGACCGGGGCCTGGGCCTTCTGGGCGAGGTCGATTGCTTCGGCCAGGCCGCTGGGCTTGCGAGGCTTGGTATCGGGCTGGCCCGACTCACCGTCGGTCAGGTCCGCAACGAACGAGGGCACGGGAGTGAGTGGAACAGACGGGACCGCCGCAGGCGCGGAGACGGGAGCCTGTCCTTCGCCGGTATCGTGGGCGGAAGGATAGCGGCGCTGGTAGTGGGCGCGCTCACTGGCATCGAGCCGACCGCGAATGCCCACCCGCTCGCGGTAGGAATCATCCATGCGCACGCCCATCGCATTGACGCGGCGGCGCAGCTCGGCCAGGCTGGCGGACATCATCTCGGTCATGGCGCGCCGTCCGCCGAAGCGATCGCGGACCAGGCCGATAACGCCCTTCGGCTGGTAGGCGATCACCCACTGCACGCTGGTGCCATCGGGCATGGCCTGGAGGCGGAAACGCCCGGTCAGGCTGCGCCAGGGGCCGCCCTCGACCACGCGGTATTCATAACCTAGGCCCTCAACCCAGACGGTGATTTCCTCAAAAACATCCTTGCCGGTGGCGGAAAGTCCACACCGCCGCCGCACGCCTTCGCCGGTTTCGTGTGTGGTGAGGATCGACACGCTGGTATAGCCGGCGTGCCACCCGCGCAGCTCGCGCGGATCGATGAGCATTTTCCAGACCACGTGGAGCGGTGCGTCGATCAAAATGCGCTGGTCGATCAGCGTCACGTGTAGCCGTTCCTTTTGTTATGGGCGGGGGAGTCTTCATGTCGTTGCCGGGTCCCACGCCCCAAGCCGTACTGAGGGTACCGTCTCCATTCTAGCGCATTCTCTCAGGGACTCAAACCCTGGAATCGGG
>DAOUFU010000017.1:0-3689 GCA_034429275.1 Anaerolineae bacterium
CCGAAGCCCGTCACCCCGATCCGGCTGGGGTCCACATCTGTCCGCGCCTGCAGAAAGTCCAGCGCCCGCAGCCCGTCACCCAGCACCATCGCCAGCCACGAATACCCGATCAGCCGCGCGATGCTGTCCAGCGCCGTATGATCCACCTGCCCCAGTTCGCCGATGCCGCGCGCCTCAATGGTCAGCGTCACATATCCCGCCTGGGCCAGCGCCAGCGCGTTCGACCGATGCGGGCTGTATTCCAGCCCTGCCGTCTGTTTGATCGTGCCGTGCCCCGGATACACCAGCAGCGCGGGCAGCGGCCCGGCCAGGTCTACCGGTTTCATCACATATGCCGGGATCAGCAGGCCGTCTGCCGCCTGCATTCGGATTTTCGTCCGCTCCACGCCGCTGATCAGCGCCGTGTCGATGACCTCGAACGGCACCTCGTCCGCCCGCTGATAATCCAGCCCGATCAAGTCCCACACTTTGGACCGCAGGGCACTACGCCAGGCACGCCACTCTTCGCCGCGCTCGCCCCGGTACGCCATCGAGGGCACGCAGCCTTCCAGACGAACCAGCAGGCTTCTCAGCACCTCGGCCTGCTCCGGTTTGGGCAGATCAACCGTCTCGCTGCTGGCCGTCAGACTGTTCACAAAATCGACCACCGACCGCACCACGCGCCCGACCGGGCTGGGCTTGCGCTGTTGTTTTTCCGCAAACAACTGCACTGCCTCGCGCAGTGATACTGACTCGCCATAACGCTCGGCCAGTTCGCGCCGGTGCTGTGAGACCCACACATACAGGTCGGCCTCGGTACGCCCAGGAAACAGGTCCAGCACACCCGACTCGGCGATCACGTCCACCGCCAGCGAGTACACCAGGTCGTACCATGTCACCGCCGCCTCTTCATAGGTGCGGTCTTCGCCGTCGATCCGCTCCAGGTTCTGGCGATACAGCTCGATCTCCAGCTCCAATGCCGGGTAGGTCCCAGGCTCGGTCAGTATGATCTTCGCCTCCGGGCGGCGGATGTCCAGCCGTGTCCGGTCGAGGAAGGCGCGGTACTCCGCTTTCACGATCAGGTCATCGACCGGCATCTCCGGCGAGACCCCACCCACAGCGGACTCATACCTCCACACATAGGCTTCGATGGTCTTTGCACCCAGTTGCCGCGCCACCGATACCCGGTGATTACCATCTTTGACGAAATAGACATCTCCCACCTGGTACACTTCAATCGGCGGCAGCCCCGCTTCCGATTGAAGTTCCGCCACCCGCATCCACCGCGCGCCATCGCTCTCCACCAGCGGCAGGAAGGTCCTCGTGAAGTCGTGATACCGGCCCACGCTCCCCACAATCTTATCCAGGGGAATTTCCTGCAATCCCTGGTAAGCATTCTGATGCAGCCGCAGCTTGGCCTGAACTTCCTCAAACGACAGCAGACTCACCGGGCGCTTGGTCAACCCCAGCGCGTATGACATCCGCTGCCAAAAGGCTTTGCGGCGTGCCTGGTTCCACAGTGTGCGTGCGGCGGTTCGTGCTGACGGACTGGCCTCCAGGTCCATCAAATCCCCCTCATCCCAAAAGGAACGACTCATTTTCTCTCGATCTTAGCGTGCTTAATGATGCGACTCATACATCACCTTACGGACCGATCATACCACCGGACCATCGAACATGTCATATCCGCCCGCCTGACGCTTCGCCTACCCCATCTTGGGAGTGCGAGCAAAGGTTCACAGGCGCTCACCTGGCAAAGCGCCAAACACGAAGGTGTCCCAGCAGGCGGCGCCGAACAGGCAGGCAATGCTTATTTCTGTGGTACGAAATGCATTACCCGGTATACTCTTGTGATGCGTTCGCCCGGCCTCACTCTGGCCGCGCAGCGTGATCATCGCCCGGTTCCGGTATGTATGGTCATTTGTTGATCCTGAGGCGTCCATCATGACTCTGAACACCCCTGCCCCGCTTCCTGTGACGCTGGAAGCCAGGCCCAACACCTTGCTTGACTGTGCTCGCAGCCTGGCCACCGATGCGCCGGACCGCGTGGCCATTACCCTGATCCACCCCGACAGTGCGCAGACTCTCACCTACCGCACCTTCTTTGATCAGGCGGCTCGCTATGCCCGCGCGCTCGAAAAGGTCGGTGTACAGCCGCACGATCTGGTGGTGCTCGTGCTGCAGCACGGCGATTCGGTCCTGTTTGGCTTTTGGGGCGCGATGCTGCTCGGTGCCATCCCGTCGATCATGCCCTTCCTCACCCCCAAGCTTGATCCCGACCGCTATTACGACAGTGTGCGCAAGCTGGTTGAGCTTTCCGAGGTCAAGGCCGTCATCACCTACCCGGAGATGCAGCCCGCCCTCGAACAACACCTGGCGGGCATTCCCACCCTGGCCGCCATCCTCAACGTCAACGACCTGGAGCCGGAGGGCTTCCTCGAAGATTATCTCGACCGTGCCCCTTCGCGCCCGGAAGACACCGCCTTCTTGCAGCACTCATCCGGCAGCACCGGCCTGCAAAAGGGCGTGATGCTCTCGCACGGGGCGGTGCTCAACCAGGTCGCCGCCTACAGCGCCGCCATCAATCTCTCGCCCGCCGATCTCATCGTGAGTTGGCTGCCGCGCTATCACGACATGGGCCTGATCGCGGGCTTCATCATGCCGGTCATCCAGGGCGTGCACCTCGTGCTGATGTCGTCTTTCCACTGGGTGCGCGAGCCGGTCATCCTGCTCGATGCCATTCAGCGCTATCGCGGCACGCTGTGCTGGCTGCCCAACTTCGCCTATAACTTCCTGGCGACTCGCATCCGCTCTTCGGCCCTGCACGATCTTGATCTCAGCAGCCTGCGCGCGCTCATCAATTGCTCCGAGCCGGTACGGCACGACAGCCACGAGACTTTCCGCGCGCGCTTCGCTGCCTACGGCCTGCCGGATAACGTCCTGCACACCTGTTACGCCATGGCCGAGAATACCTTCGCCGTCACGCAAAGCAGGCTCGATACGCCGCCGCACGTGGACTGGATCGACCGTGCCGGGATCATGGAGCGACGCATTGCCCGCCCGGTGACCGGCGATGATGTCCCCGTCGTGCCGATGGTTTCCTGTGGCCCGCCTATTCCCAACGTCGAGGTGCGCATCGTGGACGCTAACCGCCGCGACCTGCCGGAACGCCACGTCGGCGAGGTGGCTCTGCGCAGCGATCACATGCTCTCCGGCTATTACCGCCGCCCTGATGAAACTGCCGCCGCCATCCAGGACGGCTGGTACTTCACCGGCGATCTCGGCTACCTGGCCGACGGCGAACTGTACATCACGGGCCGCCAGAAGGACCTGATCATCGTCGGTGGCAAAAATATCTACCCGCAGGACATCGAAAACATCCTGAATTCCGTCCCCGGCGTGCATCCGGGCCGGACTGTCGCCTTCGGCGTGCCCAACGAGCAGCTAGGCACCGAAGACATCGCCGTCATCGCCGAAGTCGAGACCGACGATCCCGACGAGTTAAAGCGCATCACCGCCGAAATCCGCCAGCGCATCGCCCAATCGA
Organism: Anaerolineae bacterium; assembly: GCA_034429275.1. Classification (GTDB taxonomy): domain Bacteria; phylum Chloroflexota; class Anaerolineae; order Aggregatilineales; family Aggregatilineaceae; genus DAOUFU01. The sequence goes on from DAOUFU010000017.1 coordinate 3,527, forward strand.
CCGATGTCATGGCCCATTTTGTGCACCTGGTCCCGCCCATGTGGCTCTATAAGACTTCCAGCGGCAAGATCGCGCGCTCGGCCAACCGCGAGAAATTCCTGAACGAAGTCCTGGGCCGCCAGTCGTAACCGGAGGAATCGCTCACCATGTCCCGGATCGCTGA
>DAOUFU010000018.1:0-18461 GCA_034429275.1 Anaerolineae bacterium
ATGATCCCCATCAGCGCCAGGATCGCTTTCAGCCAGTTCGGCCAGCGGCCTCGCCGCCGCCGCCGCGCCTGTCGGCGGCGCACCCGGCTGGACCGCCGCGACTCGCTGAGCGTCATGTTTACTTCGGTGGAAAGTCCCAGGCGATCCATGTCGTTGGGGACTTGCGAAGGCAGGCGCTCGTGTGTATCCGTCGTGTTGCTCGGATTATTCGATGCCATAAGGTATCCTGCTCCTCAACCAAGCGCGATGGGGCTGCGTTGGTGATCTAGCTGCCGCGCCAGGGCTTCCAATACCGGCTCGATGAACAGGGCGCGGCTCGTGCTTCCAATACACCGATGGTAGATGGCACTATAGCGCATAGCGCCCCAGTTTGCCAAGAGTCCCCCACCCAGCGCAGGGCAATCGCATCCAAAAGGACTGTTTTAGCGGACGCGCATCGTCTGCCCCTGTTGCCCGTTGGCCATGTGATCGGATATGAGGGCATCGAACGATTGGCCTCACCCCCGCGCAGCCAAAACCGGGCCGCTCCGCCCCCTCTCCGGGAATTTTCGCGGCAGACCAGGCGCCTCCCAAGAGGCGCGCAGGTCGGGGGTGAGGTCGGACTCTCGCAGGTCACCATCGCCGGTTATTTTCTCAAAGTGCATGAGCGTGCGGCGAAACACGGCGTGAACTTTCGTGAAATGCCCCCTGGCCCAAATCACCTTTGACTTTTGCCCCCGCGTCTCGTAAAATCGTGCCTTGTGATCGATGCTGTGGCGATTTGAGCGTATTCCAAGACCTGCCCTCAATCCAAGTTCTCGCCCACACCATCCTGAACTGAGGACCTTTTTTCCGGTGGCGCAGGGCGCTGCACCGGCGCGCTGGTGTTAGTCTGGCATACACTGGAAAGACGCTCACTGGAAACCCGCGAAATATTCTGGAGGCATCTTACATGAAGGCGTATACCACCGAGCAGTTGAGGAATGTTGCCCTGGTCGGCCACCAGGGCGCTGGTAAGACGAGCCTGGTCGAGGCCATGCTCTTTGTTACCGGCGCGACCACACGTATGGGCAAAGTCGAAGAGGGCAACACCACCGCCGACTTCGACCAGGACGAGCGCGAGCGCGGCCTGAGCATCTATACCGCCCTCGTGCCCGTTGAATACAAAGACGTCAAAATCAACGTGCTCGATGCGCCCGGCTACGTTGACTTTCAGGGCGAGGCCAAAAACGCCGTGCGCGCCGCCGATACCGTGGTCATGCTGGTCGATGCCGTCTCCGGCCCCGAAGTGGGCACCGAGCTGGCCTTCGACTATGCCCAGGAATTTGATTCGCCCGTCATGGTCGCCATCAACAAGATGGACCGCGACAACGCCAATTTCAGCCGCGTGCTCGCCACCCTGACCGAACGCTTCCCCCAGTATCGCTTTGTGCCGGTCGCGCTGCCCATCGGCTCCCAGGCCGAATTCAAGGGAGTCGTCAACCTGCTGACCCAGAAGGCCCACCTCGGTGATGGCAAGCAGACCGCCGATGTCCCCGGCGATATGGCCGACGCCGTCGAAGAGGCGCGCCTGGCCCTGATCGAAGCCGCCGCCGAAGGCGACGACGCGCTGATGGAGAAATACTTCGAGTCGGAAAGCCTGACCGATGACGAAATCCTGCAGGGGCTGCGCGCAGGCATGATTCACGGGGCACAGCGCCTCGTGCCGGTGCTCGTCACCAGTGCCACTCACAACATCGGCACGATCCCCCTGCTCGATGCCCTGGTCGCTTATGTGCCCTCGCCCGCCAACCGGCCCGTCTCCGTGCTGAACGATGGCGAGATCGAAATTCTGCCCGGCCCACATTCCAATGCCGACCCCGTGCTGGCCTATGTTTTCCACAGCCACACCGATAAGTATGGCACGCTCACCTATTTCCGCCTGTTCCGGGGATCGATCAAGAGCGGCGACACCCTGCAAAACCTCGATACCGACCAGGATGAGCGCATGGGAAGCATGGCCACCGTCCGCGGTGCCGAGCAGATTCCGCTCGATGTGATCAACGCCGGCGACATCGGCGTCGTCGCCAAGCTCCAGAATTCCTATGTGGGCAGCACGCTGGCCCCCAAGTCGTGGACCAAGCCGGTTGTCAAGCCGCATATCCCCATGCCGATCTACGCCGTCTCGCTGCACCCGCGCACCCAGAGCGACAGCGCCAAGATGGGTGAAGTCCTCAACAACCTGAGCCACAGCGATCCCACGCTCCAGTGGCGCTTCGCCCCCGCCGTCAAGCAGACGGTGCTCGAAGGCATGGGCGGCACCCACATCGACGTGGCGATCAAGCGTGCCGAACGGTTGGGCGTCGGTCTCGATACCAACGTGCCGAAGGTGCCCTACCAGGAAACCGTCACCCGCTCGGCGACCGCCGTCTACCGCCACAAGAAGCAGACCGGCGGCGCGGGCCAGTTCGCCGAAGTCCACCTGCGCGTTGAGCCGATCCCCCAGGTGGATGGCGAAGAACCCGTCGAATTTGAATTCACTTCGGAGATCGTCGGCGGCGCGATCAGCGCGCAGTTCGTCGGCTCGACCGAAAAGGGTGTGCGCCAGGTGCTCGACCAGGGCGTGATCGCCGGTTACCCGGTCAAGTATGTGCGCGCCGTCGTGTACGATGGCAAGATGCACCCGGTGGACTCCAAAGACATCGCCTTCCAGACGGCAGGGCGCGGCGCGTTCCGCGAAGCCTTCGCCAACGCCGGGCCGGTCCTGCTGGAACCGATCATGACCGTGCGCGTGACCGTGCCGGAAGAGAACATGGGCGACATCATGGGCGACATGAACACCCGGCGCGGGCGCGTGCTGGGCATGGAGACCGAAGCGGGCCGCAGCGTCGTCACCGCCGAAGTCCCGCTGGCCGAAATCCAGCGCTACAGCAACGACCTGCGCTCGATGACCGCCGGGCGCGGCGTCTTCACCATGGAGTTCCTGCGCTACGAGCGCGTGCCTGCCCACCTGCAGGAAGCCATCATCGCGCAGAGCCAGAAGGAACAGCAGGAAGAGGAATAATCCTCGCCTGTACTTCCTGTGTTCAACCGACGAGGCGCTGGGGTTCAGCGCCTCGTTTTTTATCCCTGCCTGGAAGCAATGCCCGCAGCACGCGCTCAGGCCGAGTCCCGCCCGGCCACGCCCTCGCGCGCCAGCATCGCCGCGCCGATCAGCACGGCGCTGTCGCCCAGGGCGGCGGTGAGGATCGGCAGGCTTTCGTCCGGCACCGGGCGCAGCAGCGCGTGGTGCGCATATTCGCGGATGATGGGCAGCATGAATTCGCCGCACGCCTCGATCAGCCCACCGCCAAAGACGATGCAGTCGGGATCGATGGCGTTCACCAGGCTGCCGGTGAACAACCCCAGGTGACGCGCCGCGCGGCTCACCACCTCGACCACGACCGGATCGCCGGCGGTGATCATATCCGCCAGCACCCCGCTGGTGATCTCGCCGGATTCCAGGTCGAGCACCTCGGTCAGCAGGCTGCGCCGCCCGCCGCGAATCTCGCCGATGATATCGCGCTCGATGGCCGTGCGGCTGGCCAGCGCTTCGATACAGCCGCGCCGCCCGCACCCGCAGATCGGGCCGTCGATCATCATGACCATGTGGCCGATCTCGGCGGCAGCATTCCGCGCCCCGCGCCACAACTGGCCGTTGAGCACAATTCCGCCACCGATGCCCGTGCCGGGGAAGATGCCGACCACCGAATTGTAGCCGCGCGCCACCCCGGCAGCCGTCTCGCCAAAGGTGCCCGCGTTGACGTCGTTGTGCACAAAGACGGGCATCTTGAGCAGGTGACTCAGGCGGGTGCCCAGCGGCACATTGGTCCAGTCGGGCAGGTTGGGCGCAAACTCGACCACGCCGGTTTCATAGTTCGAGACGCCCGGCGCGCCGATGCCTACCGCCAGGATGTCGGACGGGTCAAGATGCGCGTTGGCGATGGCGTCGGTCGCTGTGCGGGCGATGCGCTCGATCACCGCCTCGACTCCGCGCTCGGCGCGCGTCTTGCGCTTGGCCTGGCCGATGATCGTGCCGGTACTGTCCACCACCCCGGCCAGGATTTTCGTGCCGCCGAGGTCGATGCCGAGCATCATGGATGGGGCAGAAAACGTGGGCGGACCGTCCTTGTCGTGGTTCTTTTTCGCCATGCTGATCCCCCTGAATGGTGTTCGGGCTTTTGTTCAGTCAGCCCTCAATAGTAGACCGAAGCGAGCCAGGGCGCAATGAATGACGGCGGCAGACCCCAGGGTGATTGCATCAAAATACATGACCCGCGCGAGACCGGCCTCACCCCCACCTTCGCCGCGCCCTGCGGGCGCGTTGTCGGTTGCCCCCTCTCCGAAAATTTTCGGAGAGGGGGCGAAGCGGCCCGGTTTTGGCCGCGCGGGGGTGAGGCCAGCCCTTCGCAGACCTCATCACCCCGGCGGCGCAGCGCGGCGAATCTGCACCAGCAGCGATCCGGCGGCGGCCAGTGCCAGTCCCACGATGGCACGGGCGGTCAGCGCCTCGCCCAGGAATATCCAGGCCAGGATCGCGATCTGGATCAGCATGGTGTTATTGATGACGCTGGACTCGACGGCGGATAGTTCGCGCTGGGTCAGGTTCCACAGCGTGAAGGCCAGCGCGGTATTGACCACCGCCAGCCATACCACGATCAGCACACCGGAGAGAGTGAGGGTCGGCAGGCCCTGGAAAAGCGCCCCGCCCGCCAGCATGATCGGCGCGCCAACGCCCATGCTGGCCGTCGTCACCGCCAGCGGCGAGATGGTGCCACGCCGGTTGATATGCCGCCCAGCCAGCGTGCTGAACGCATTCCCCAGCACACAAAGCCCGGCGAAGGCCAGCCCCAATGCCGCCCCACCCAGCCCCGCGGGAGCCAGGTAGAGCACCGCGCCCACCGCGTACAGCGCGATGCCCGCCCACTGCCCGCGCGTTGGGCGCTCGTTCAGCAGTGCGATGCCCAGCAGCGCGACCAACACGCTGGTGAAATTGAGCCGCAGGGAGAGAGTCGGCGCGGGAAGATGGGCCAGCGCCAGGAATTGGGTCCCCTGGGTGATGGCATACACCAGCAGGCCGAGCACAATCAGCCTGCGCCACGAGGCCGCCGGGAGCGCGCGCAGCTCGCCCAGCGTGCCCCGTCGCCACGCGAAGGGCAGCAGGACTCCCCAGGCCAGCACGTAGCGCAGCCCGGCGAAGGTCAGCGCGGGGATGTCTTCCAGCCCCAGCTTGATCAGCACCCACGAGCTGGACCACAACATGGTGACCAGCAGCGCGAGCAGCGTGGCGCGTGTATGGGCGGTCATCGGCAGCCCAGGCCGTGTTGATATTCGAGGCTGAAAAAGCGTGCGTTTTGGTGCAAATGTGGACACTACCTAGTCTCGCTGGGCGGCGCGCAGCGTCCAGCGCCAGATCAGCATAATCGCCCCTTCGCGCAGGATAATATTGAACACGCCTGCCAGCACGACCATGTTGTTGTCGAAGCGCCCCAGGTAACCCGCGAGCGGGCCGAGCGCCGCCACCGAGAGCAGATCGCTGCCCAGGCCGGGGCCAGGCTTCAGGCGCAGCAGCAGCGCCGCGACTCCGACATCGGCCAGCCACACGGCAAACAGCACCCCCAGCCCCGTCGCGATGGCACTGCGCATGTTGGAGGTCGAGGCACTCGCCGCCAGCACCGCCAGCGCCGAGAGCACGAAGAACTGCACACGGTCGATGATGAACATGCACGCCACGACGAACGGGATCACCAGCGCGCCCAGGCACAGCACCGAAGGCGGCACATCGAGCGACATATTCTCCAGCGAGGCGGAGGTGAAAAACAGGCTGACCATCCCCATGATCACGGCCACTATCACCAGCAGCGACATCAGCAGCCGCAGCAGCGAGCGCAGCCACCACAACGCCCCACCGGCCTTGCCCAGCACCACTTCGCTGAGGCTGAGCGGCACGGTCCGCAGCGTATCCCACGTCTGGCGATCGCGTTCCTGCGCGACGGTGGGCGCAAGCGTGATGGTCAGCACCAGCCCCCACAGCCCAAAGATCGGGATCAGCAGCACCAGGAAGTTTTGGAGATAAAACACCAGCAGCACGCTCAGATAGCACGTGATGCCGCTGACGACCAGCAGCGTGCCGGTTGCACGCAGAATCCACTCGGTCGCCACCTGCCAGATGGGCGGGCGGGTCAGCTCGCGCTGAAAAATGGGATTGGCCTGCGTCTGCTCATCCACCAGCAGCAGGTGATTCATAATCAACCACGAGGTAAGCGGCATGGCGCATCATCCATCAGGCAAAGCCGGCGCTCAGCGGCCCATGCAGGCGGCTGGTGTCAATTATACACGCTGACCGGGCGCGCGCCTTTCGATTCTGGCGCGGCGCGGACGATGTCGGTACACTGGAAGCATTTCATCGCCAATGAGGGGAATCCATGACACAACTCACCCGGCGGAAGCTGGCTGCCTTCCGCACCGAAATCAAATATGGCCTGCTGTCTATCGCCGGGTTGGGTGGGCTGTGGTGGCTTTCGCAGAGCGGCGTGCTGCACGGGGTGCAAGACGCGCTGAACTCGTTCGTCGGCGATGCCCTGGCGCTCGGCCTGATCGGACTGGGACTGGGCGCGTTTGTCTCCAATGCCATCGTCTTGATCAGCATCCCGTTTTCGCTGATCGCCGTGACCTTCTTCCTGTCGCGCGCCAGTGCGGTCGATATCGCCGCCTTCGCGCTGGTGACGGGCATCTGCGGCGGGCTGGGCAAGCTGCTGGCCTATTCGCTGGCATCCGGCGTCGCCGCCCAGGTGGAATCGCTCTCGCAGAGCGGGCTGTTCCGCTGGTTCGACCGTCTCACGCGCCAGCACCCGCGCTGGATTCCCGCGCTGGTCTTTGTCGGCATTGTGGGCGCGCTGCCCAATGATCTGGTCCTGCTGCCGATGGTGCTGATCCGTTATCCCCTGCGGCGCATGGTGCTGCCGCTGATCAGCGCCAAGATCGTGCACAACCTCGGCCTGGCGCTGATCATGGTCTTCGTCGTGCACCAGACCCAGGACGCTCTCACCCCCTCGGCCAAAGTGGACCTGACGGCAGGCATCATCGTGCTGACCGTGCTCATGGTGTTTTACCAGATCGAGAAGGCGCGCCGCGACCGCACCGCTGCGCCGGAAGGCTAGCCTTCGGCCTGCTCACCTGCGGGTGCATTTCAGTTGAGTTCACGCCCTGCATCCGCGGATGCAGGGTATCCGCGGATGCTCAAGCACTTTGGCCAATTGATCGGATATGAGAGGGTGAGCCATTGGCCTCACCCCCGCGCGGCCAAAACCGGGCCGCTCCGCCCCCTCTCCGAAAATTTTCGGAGAGGGGGCAGACCAAGCGCCTCCCATGAGGCGCGCAGGTCGGGGGTGAGGCCAGACTCTCGCGGGTCACCATAGCCGGGTATTTTCTCAACGTGCACGAGCGTGCGGCGAAACAGCGGTGTGAACTTTCGTGAAATACACCCCTCACCTGCCCCACCATAGACATTCGGCTCGACGTCCGGTATACTGCTGTGCAATAATAAAGTCGGCAGATATCTACAATATCCGGCCCCGCGTGTTCCAGTGAAATGCACCCGGCGCCGGGCACGCTCAGCTACCGAGAGGAAACATACCCATGGCAGAATTCCCCGGCAAGGGTAAAGTCGCCATCGTCCGCACTCAGCCCGATACCGTACTCGACGACGTGCGCCAGGTCATGCGCCTGGCCGGGTACGAACAGGCGCTCCCCAAAGACAAAGACACCATCCTCAAGATCAACATCTCGTGGGACACCTGGTATCCGGCCTGTTCCAGCACGCCCTGGCAAATCGAGGGCGTGATCCAGGAACTTCAGTCGGCTGGCTATGGCAAGATCGTCGCAGGGCACAACGATACGGTGGTGGTCGATGCCCGCGTGGGCGAGACCAACAACAAGCATCGCTATGTGACCGACAAATACGGCCTGGAAAACTGGCACCTCTATGAGCCGCAGTTCCGATGGGTGCGTTACGAACCCAAAGAGCCGTTCCTGGTGCTGGACCGGGTATATCCCGAAGGGGTTTATATCCCCGAAGTGTTCTACGGGCGCAATATCATTCAACTGCCCACCGTCAAGACTCACGTCTTCACCACCATCACCGGCGCGATGAAAAACGCGTTTGGCGGGCTGTTGGGCCGCAAGCGCCACTGGACCCACTCGGTGATCCACGAGACGGTAGTGGACCTGCTGCAAATCCAGCAGGATGTGCATACCGGCATCTTTGCGGTGATGGACGGCACCTTCGCGGGCGATGGGCCGGGGCCGCGCGCCATGCGCGTGCACGAGAAAGACATCCTGCTGGCGAGCGCCGACCAGGTGGCGATTGACGCCATCAGCGCCTATTTGCAGGGGTTCGACCCCATGTCGCTCGATTTCATCCGGCTGGGCCACGAACGCGGCCTGGGCGTCGGCGACCCCGCCGAAATCCAGATCGAGGGCGTGCCGCTCAAAGACATCGAGCGCTTCGGCTTCGTCCAGGAAGACACCTTCGCCAGCAAAGGCCAGAAGATGATCTATCACGGCTGGCTGAAGGGCTTCGAGGGGCTGCTGCTGCGCACGCCGCTCGTGCCCTGGAGCTATGCGGCCAGCAACATCTACCACAACTACTACTGGTATCCCTTCGTGGGGCGTCCGCGCGTGCAGGAAGCGCTGAACACAAAATGGGGCCGCCTGTTCGCCCAGTATGGCAACGGCGAAGTCGTCATGCCCGGCGTAGACCCGGAGGACGTCAAAAAGCTGGCGTTTGCGGGGGCGATCACGGCGGGCGGCGCGCTGTTCCTGGGCGCGCAACTGCTGGGCCGGCTGATGGGCCGCCGCGAATAATAACCGGGGCCTTCACCCCGCGACCGAGACGAGAGGCGCTGCGATCAGCGCCTCTTTTTTTGTGTGTGCCGGGCGCGCCGACTGGCGCGTTTTTGTGATCAGGCCCACACTTATCAAAATTGTAAAGAAAACTGGGCGTACAGCGCGTGAACGGGCTGCGCGCGTTCACCGCCGACCCACGACAAGACGCACCACCTTCGCGGCCTGGTTCAGGAGAAGCTTGATATGCCGGTTCAGCTAGAATGGCTCGCTGATCACCCTGTCATCATGCTGACATACAGCGGCGTGCTGACCGCCCAGGAATATCGCGCCATGCTGGGCAAGCGCGCCACCATGCTCGGCAAAGGGGGCGACTCGCTGATCGTGGTGGCGGATGTCACCCGGTTCGAGGCGTTCACCGCGCCAGAACAGGCGCGCGGTCCCGGCGTGCTGGCACATCCCCGCGTGAAGCGCCTGGTGCTGGTGCTGCCGCCGCGCCTCTACCAGATGGTCGCCCGCACCACCGCCCAGCCCGCCAACCCGGATCACCGCGTGCTTTTCTGCCGGTCCGTTGAGCAAGCGCTGGGGCTGATTCAATCGCTGCGCGCGCGCCCGGAATAACCGGCCCAAAACCAAAGACCCGGTCAGCATACCGGGTCTTGTGGATCGCGGCACCGGGTTCAGGCCGCGCGTTGGGCATCCCTCAACCGGGGGCTATTTGCCTTCGCCTTCGGCAGCTTCGCCTTCGGCTTCAGCTTCGCCTTCGGCAGCCTCGCCGCCGAGCACACCGAAGACCGATTTGCTCGTCACGCACCAATCGTCACCCTTCTTGTCCATGTAGAGGATGACCAGGGTGCCGAGCTTATCCGACAGTTCGTATTCAACTTCGAGGTCAGTCGGGTTGGCAGCAGCGCCTTCCTGGGTGAACTTGTAGCTGAACGCGCCGGTAACGATGACTTCCTTGTTGTTCATGCCCTTGCCAATGTCGTATTTGAGATCGACATTCTTGGTATCGATCTCCATATTGGGATACTGACTGGCATACGCCGCCACCACGGATTCAGTCAGGGCAGCGGATTCTTCATCGCAGGCCAGGGCTTGCGCTTCTTCGACCTTGCCAGCGAGCACGGCGTCCATGTACTCTTTCGCTTTGTCCGGCGATTCCGAATCGCAGGCGGTCAGCAGTACAGGCATGATCAGCAGCGCAACCAGCAGGAACCCTAACCGTTTTTTCATGATCTGTCTATCTCCCCTCTATCGGCTTACGTGCAGCGCGGAAAACGGCTCTTAGAACGCGACGATAATACTGCTTTGTGGCCTCCGGCGCAATATGCACCGGGGTGGAATTCGCCCCCAAAGTGCCGAGTGTCATGCCAAATTGCGGACATAAAGCGCGTGGGCTGTGCCGTCACCGCGGGTCAAAGCCGCACACTCAGCGCAGCGACGGCTTCCGGCCACGCCGCCAGCCGCTTCTTTTTGAGGTTCTCGCGCAGCACCCAGGCCACATCACGATCGCCCCAGGCCGCCCAGGCGTGCATCTGCGCGAAACCCGCTTCCGGCGCGGCGGCAGTCACCACGCTGACCGTATAGCCCAGCGCCTGGCGCAACACGCGCGCCGCCTCGCCACGCTTTGCCTCCGCCGATAGATCGCGCAGGTAGGCCATCGCCGGGTAGTGCAGGTCAAGCGCGGCCTGGGCATGACCCGGCGCGCGCAGCAGGGCAGGCTCTGCCACACCCGCCACCAAAGCGCGCCACTGCCAGGCGTCGGCATCCGGCACACAGCGCATCATGCGCCGCAGCGTGCCCTCCCACGCGCGCTCCAACATGCGCTGAAGGCCCATCGCCGCCGCCTCGCGGACTCGCCACAGCGGGCTGCTGGCCAGCGCCAGCAGGGTCGCCACGCCCGCCTCGATGTGCTGAAAGCAGGCCGCCCATTCGCCCCAGGCCACCGCCCCGACCACCTGTGGAATTTGCAGCGGCGAATCCGCGTCGTGCCCGAAGGATTCGGGCGGGTAGCGGTGCATCAGTTGCCACAGCAGCCATTCGAGCGCAACATAGCTGGCCCGCAGCGAGACATCTGGAGCGCGGCTCAGCGCGGCGACCTCGTCGGCAAATGCGGCGATCATTTCCAGGTTGCTGCGTGGGCCGGGCAGCGCGCAGTGATCGAGCAGGTAGTCTTCGAGCGCGGTGACATCGGGATCGATCAGGTGAGGCCGAAGCTGGGCGTTGAGGCTGTAGCGCGCCTGCTGGAATTCGCTGGGCGAGAGCAGCCCAGGGCTGGTCAGCGCTGCCAGCAGCAGGGGGCGCAGTTCGGCGCGGTGCGTTTCTCGTTTGGATGCCATTCTGTGTACAATCCTGGTAAATGAGCAGGTCTATCACCTGGCTGCTGCACCGAAGGAAGCACGATGTCTGAATTTACCGCCTGGGAATACTGTGAGCTGCGGCAGGAAATCGCGCAAGGCGTGATGCACCGCCAGTATATCCTGTTTTACCGCGCAGGTGAACTGAGCACCGAAACCCTCATCCACAACCGCGACAGCGCCATCGCCACCCTGGGCCTCGAAGGCTGGGAAATGGTGGGCACCGTCGGGTCGTTCGAGCACGACAGCTCCGGGTTCCGCATCTTCTTCAAGCGGGCCATCCGCGGCAGCGCGCAGAAATAGCCGGGCAACCAACCGCCCACCTGGACCTGGGGACGTGAGCAAAGGTTGACCCAGGTTTTGAGCACCCCTGAGGGTGCTTTGCCCTCCCTGAGCCTGCACCCTTCAGGGCCAGGCGATGCCGGAGATTTTCTGCGCCCACATTCAGAACGCGGTATGATTGAGCGCAGCGCCTACCTCATCGGCAGCGGCGAACAGCCGAGCGAGCAATCCATGACCCAAGTGCTCTCCAACGACCAGGTGACTCAGATCATCCAGACAACCATGATCGTGCTGTTGGCCCGGCCCGAACTCAAGCCAGACTGGCAAATCAACCTGGCCGCCCTGCTCCAGCAGGCGCGCGACGAAGAGCTGGAAGATGAGATGCTGTTTGTAGCCGCCGTGCTCAGCCTGCTCCATTCGCCCGGCGATACCTTGCCCACCGGCACTGTGTACGACTCGGCGTGGCGCGCGCTGCTCTCGGCCCTGCAAACCGGCATCGTGCAGGAAGTGGGCGAAAGCGAATCCGAATCCTTCACGCTCGAAAACCTGCTCGAATCGGTGGCGCAGGCTGTCGTGACCATCATGCGCCACGAGCCATCGCGGGCCGGTCAACTGGCCGAAGAGGTGCGCGCCATCCGGTCCTCGTCCGTCGAAGCCGGGATCGAGCCGCTGGTCACATGGCTGGATGATGTGCTGCTGCTGCTCGATGGTCGTTCGCCGGCGACCTTGAACTCGCGCCACACCGAGATGTTCGAGCGCTACTGGCGCTTCATCGTGGACCGGCTTGGCTGAACCTGTCCGGCTCATTCACCGATTTGTGAAAAGCGGAGGGCATGAGATGCGCAGATTTTTGATCATGCTGATCGGACTGGGGCTGTTGGCAGCGGGCGCGGCACTGCTCTGGCTGTCCATTGGCCCCCAGCCCACCGAATCCCGCACGACCGGCGGGGTGCTGTTCACCCAGCAGGAACTTGCCGCGCAGGGGGCCAGCCCGATGCTCGGCACGATGACCGATGCGCCGATCGGCGGCATGGCCGCCATCCCGATGGAGGTCGAATTGAGCGCGCCGGTCCTGCAAGACCTGGCCATGCTGGAACAGGCGGAAGTCGTCGAAAGTCCACCCACCGTGCCGATGGGTACGATGGAGTTCGCAGGCCCGCCGCTGACCACCGATATCATGCTCGACAGTGAGATGGCGATCGCGGTCGCGCCGGTAGCGGGCGCGGCAGATACGCCGGCTCCCGACGGACAGGGCGGCATGGGCGGCGCGGCCACCGGCTATGAGCAGCGCGTGGTTGAGCTGGAATGGCCCGCCGAGTTCCAGGTGGGTCGGGCGGGGTTGGTGCGCGTCAAGCTCAAGATGCTGGCCGGGGGCGCGCTCCAACCGGTGGCAGAGATCGGCAGCAACGAGGTGCTCGCCACGCCGATCTTGATCGCGGACCGCTACGACGATTATGACGCCCTGGTGACCGCTTCGATTGTCGCGCCCGATTTCGCGCTGAGCAGCAGCAGCCCGCCTACTCAGATGCTGCAGCGCGGCGGCGAGGTCGAATGGCGCTGGACGCTCGAATCCGACGAGGCGCACACCTCGCTGATCACGCTGGGGCTGGCGATCACCTGGCAGGCTCGCACGCCCGGCGTGCCGCCCGGCCCGGTCAACGTGCCAATCTGGGGCCAGGCGCTCGAAGTCGAGGTCAATCACGTCTTTGGGCTGATCACCGTGCCGCAGGCCAGCATTCTGGGCACGGCGCTGGCACTGTTGGGGCTGCTGGCGCAGTACCCGCTGCTCTCGAAGATCGTCGAGCTGCTGCTCGACAGCCTGTTCTCGCGCCGCAGCAGGGCATAGAAACGGCAGCGCCGGGTAGCTGCCTCTGGTGAAGCAGCGGCCTTATGCTCTATAATGGAGACGTCGTACATTGAGAGCATGTTCCGGCAGGGGCGGGTTTCATCAACTCGCCCCTCCGTGGTTTGAACATGGACCACAACCGCCTGACCTGTGTTCGTTCTTGTGAGTAAGGCAGATATGACATCCAACCCAACCCCCACTCCCTTTCGTCTGCTGCTCAGTTTCGCCCACCCCGACGACGAGTCGTTCGGCATGGGCGCGACCATCGCCAAATATGCCCACCAGGGCGTGCAGATTGCGCTCATCTGCTCGACCAACGGCGACGTGGGCAGTGTCGATCCTGAATTCCTCAATGGGTACACTTCGGTGGCCGAACGGCGGCTGGACGAGTTGCGGTGCGCCGCCCGCACACTGGGCATCAGCGAAGTCATCACCTACGGCTACCGCGACAGCGGCATGATGGGCACGCCCGACAATCAACATCCCGACTGCCTGTGGCAGGCCGACGAAGACGTCGTGACGAAGCGCATCGTGGGCGACATCCGCCGCCTGCGTCCGCACGTAGTGGTGACCTTCGACGAGTTCGGCGGCTACGGCCACCCGGACCACATCTACATGCACCGCGCAACCACCAGGGCCTTCCACCTGGCGGGCGATCCCAGCGCCTACCCGGACCAGATCGCGGCAGGGTTAGCGCCCTGGCAGCCCGACAAGCTCTATTACAACACCTTCCCCAAGACGCCCCTGCGCATCCGGCTGTGGCTGGCCCGTCTGCGCGGCGAAGACCCGCGCCACATGGGCAAAAACCGCGATCTCGACCTGCAAGAGGCGCTCGATCGTGCGCCACACAGTGACGCGCGCATCAGCGTAGCCGCTCACCACCGCGCCTGGGATGAAGCTGCTGCCTGCCATGCCAGCCAGCTCAATCCGCGCCACACCAATACCCTGATGGACTACCTTCAGCGCGTGTTCATCCGGCACCAGGACTTCACGCGGGCTTATCCGCCGCGCAACGGCGAGCGTCTGGAGCGCGACCTGTTCGAGGGCATCAACCCGCGCCCCTGACACTGATCCGGGTGAAAAACGAATCCGGGCGCTGCCGGGAAGTTTCCCGCAGCGCCCGTTGTGTGCTGCGGCAGTTTTGGCATCTGCCCCAACTACCCCAACAGCAGCGAGACTCCGGCCCACAGCAGCCCGGCCATCATCAGCCACTCGAACACCTGCCGGTTGATGCGCGTCACCAGCCAGCGCCCGACCAGCACACCAAGCGGGATCACCACCGCGACCCAGCCATAGCGCGCCAGCAGGTCGAGCTTGAGCACATTCGCGCTGAGAAAAAACGGCAGCTTCATCAGGTTCACCAGGGCGAAAAAGATCACATTGGTGGCGACAAACACGGTGGGGACGACCTTCTGCAGCAGCAGGTAGGCGGTGATGGGCGGGCCGCCCGCGTTCGCCAGCGCCGAAGCGAATCCCGCGCCGCCCCCGGCCAGCCAGCCGTGCCAGTCGCGGTGCCGGTAGGCCACCGTCTGCAGGCGGTCGCTGGCGAATTTGTAGGCGAGTATCACCAGGGTGAACGCGCCCAGGATGCGGCGCAGCGCATCATCGGAGAGCGAGGTGAGCAGCAGCAGCCCCAGGATCACGCCGATCACTGCGCCCGGCAGCAGCAGCTTCACGTGGTACATGTCCCATTTCCGCCAGTAGAACGGCATGGCGGTCCAGTCGCCGAAGATGAGCAGCGGCAGCGCCAGCCCGATCGCATCTGAGACGGGCATTCGCGTCGCCACCATCGGCACGACCAGCGCCCCCATCGGGCCAAAGCCGCCCTTTGCCAGCCCGATGATGAGCGCTGCCAGCAGCATGATAATAGTCGTGGTCATGGGGATGATCTCTGCGGTGAAGGAGGACACACGCGCCGGTCCTGTGTCGGCTGCGCCGAGTATACCACCGGGCGCGCCAGCCGCTACCGGCTGAGGCCGGAGGGTGCGTGCAAAACCTGACAGCGAGTTTTCCGGGCAAACACCGGCCTCACCCCAAACCTCGCCGCTCCCTGCGGGTTCGGCTCGGTTTTGCCCCTCTCCAAAACTTTTTTGGAGAGGGGCGGCGCGGCCCGTTCTTGGCCGCGCGGGGTGAGGCCAACCCTTCGCCCCCTCATATCCGATCAATTTGCCAACGTGCATGAGTCGGCGGAATCAGCCGCCGGACATCATGGGGACCAGCGTCACGCGGTCGCCTGCCGCCAGCAGCACATCGTCGCGCACCACCACCCCGTTGACCACTGCCGCCGTCAGTTCCGGGTGCAGCCCCCGCTCGCGGATCGCCGCGTGCAAATGTGTGCCGGGCGGCATGGGGAACGTACGCCCGCGGTAGCGCACCATCACCGGCTCGTCGGGCTGAGAAGTGGAGGAAGCGCCTGTCATCGGCTGATTTCTCGCATTAGCACACCTCGCCTCATGGGTTTATTATAGCAGGTCTGCCGCGCCGATCCGTCACCAGGGGACTCGCCATGCCGATCTCGGACTATATTCGCAAAATGCGCGCCTTCATCGGTCACGATGTGCTGGTGCTGGTGGGGTGCGCCGCCGTGATTCGCCGCGTAGATGGCGCGATCCTGCTCCAGCGCCGCTCGGATAACGGCCTGTGGGGGCTGCCCGCCGGAAGCTGCGAGCCGGGCGAAGACCCCGCGGCCACCATCATCCGCGAGGTGCGCGAGGAAACCGGCCTGGAGGTGATCCCGGAGCGAATCGTGGGCGTCTATGGTGGCCCCGATCACGTGCTGACCTATCCCACCGGCGACCGGGTGGCGCTGAGCAGTAGCTGCTTCGAATGCCGTATCACTGGCGGCGCAGTCTCCGAGGGCGACGACGAGACGCTGGAGCTGCGGTGGTTCGCGCCGGAGGCCCTGCCCGATACGCTGATGCCCCATCACCGGCTGCGCATCACCCACGCGTTGAGCCGCACCACGCCCTATTTCCGCGTCCCCGGCCAGGACGAGTCGTGACCGGGCCGCAAGATGCCCGTTTTCCCTGTTGGGCATCGGCGAAAGCAGGGCAAACTCCGCAAGCTGTATTCTCTTGGGATTTTATTCAGCCTCTGAGTTACCAGGGTTCACCCAGGCCCCGACCCGTGCTATACTATGTTCACAGACCTGCTAAGCCTATGCAGGGTGCCACCCGGAGCACGCCCGGCCAGAGTCACCGGTCATCGTTGCTTCGCTGGTCTAACGCCGGACGCGCTCTCACGCCCCGTCCACCCGCCTGTCCCCAGGCGGCAGCCGACCGCTTCGCACGGAAGGGTGAAGCGCAGACTGAGAACACAGGAGGTGCGTCAATGGCCGTAATCACCGTTTCCCGCGAGTATGGCAGCGCCGGCGACCAGATCGCCGCGCACATCTGCCAGCGTCTGAACTATGCCTATTTCGACAAAAAGATGATGCTTGAAACTGCCGCCGAAGTCGGCCTCTCTGCCCAGGATGTGATCGACTTCTCCGAAGAGCAGTACCGTGTGCGCGGGTTTGTCTCGCGCCTGCTGCGCGGACGCCCACACGAAGCCGATCTGGGCGCGCTCCCGCTCGAAGAAGTCGAAAGCAGCCGCTTCGCCAGCACCTCGCGCCTGCTCAACGAGGAACAGTTCGTCGATCTCATGCGCTACATCGTGCTCAGCGCCTACGACTCCGGCAACATTGTGATCGTGGGGCGCGGCGGGCAGGCGATCCTGGCCGACAAGCCGGGCGTGATCCACCTGCGCGTCGTCGCCTCGATGGACGATCGCATCGAAGCCCTGCGCGCGCGGGGCATGACCGGGGTCAGCACCATCAAGCACGCCCTGCACGAACACGACCAAGCCACCGCCCAGTACCTCAAGCGGTTCTATAACATCGACTGGGCCGACCCGATCCACTACCACCTGGTGATCAACGCTTCGCGCGTTACCCCGCAGCAGGCCGGGGAGATCGTGGCGAGCATGGTCGCGCAGATGGAGAATGCGCCCACCGCGTAAGCTGCGCCGGAACCTGTGGGGGCGTTCGACCGACGCCCCCCCTTCATGATCAACCGCCCATGCCCCTCTCCGCCGCCCCGGGCTACCGCCACGCCCAGGACCTCGGATTCACCCAGGCCGGGATCATCCCTGCTGCCCCGTCGCCGCGCCTGTATGCCTACCAGCGCTGGATCGCCGCCGGGATGCACGGCCCGATGGCCTACCTCGCCCGACCGGATCGCCAGCAGCGCCGCCAGGATTTGAACGTCATCTTGCCCGGCGTGCGCTCGCTGATCGTGGTAGCGCTCGACTACGCGACCGCTCCCATCCCCGACTCAATCCTGCGCGATCCCCGGCGCGGGCGTATCTCCAATTATGCCTGGGGCACAGACTATCACGACGTGATGACCCCGCGCCTGGAACAGATCGCCGCGCGGCTGGTGGACGAAGCAGGGGGTGACGTGCGCTGCCGCGTCTATGTCGATACGGGCGCGCTGCTCGAACGCAGCCACGCACAGCAGGCGGGCCTGGGCTTCATCGGCAAAAACACCATGCTGATCCATCCCCGGCGCGGCTCGCTGGCCTTCCTGGGCGAGATTCTGACCACCGCCGCCTTCGATGCCGTCGATGCGCCGCACCGCGAGATCATGTGCGGCACCTGCACGCGCTGCCTGGCGGCCTGCCCGACCCGCGCCTTCCCGCAGCCCTACGTGCTCGATGCGCGCCGCTGCATCAGTATGCTGACCATCGAGCTAAAGGGACCGATCCCGCTCGAACTGCGCCCGCTGATGGGCAACTGGGTGTACGGCTGCGATATCTGCCAGGATGTCTGCCCCTTCACGCGCAAATTCGCCGCCCCCACTGCCGAGCGCGCCTTCTACCCGGTGGACATTGACCGGGCCGCGCCGCCGCTGGCCGACCTGTTGGCGCTGGATGAGGCGAGCTTTCGCGCGCGGTTTGGCGGCTCGGCGTTGGAGCGCATCGGGCGCGAGCGCCTGGTCCGCAACGCCTGTGTCGCGGCGGGCAACAGCCGCCTGCCGGAATTCATCCCGCTGCTGGAGCGGCTGGCAGCGGATGACTCCGCGCTGGTGGCCGAACACGCGCGCTGGGCATTGGAACAGATGCGGGGATGAGCGGCGTGCCGGGTCCCAAAA
>DAOUFU010000019.1:0-6459 GCA_034429275.1 Anaerolineae bacterium
TATACTCATGCTCCAGGCCCATTCACACTGGCGGGATACCGGATCATGAGCATCACCCTGCACTGGGATAACAACGAACGTACCATCCTGCGCCTGAACTTCGACGGTCAGTGGACTGCCGCACAGTTTGATCGCGCCCTGACGCTGGCCCTCGACGAGGTCCGCGCCGCCGATCGACGCCTGTTCTTGCTGGGCGTGATCCAGCCTGCCCAGCCCACCTGGTCCGCCGAGTCGTGCGGCTCGCCGGTGACCGACTGGCCCGCCAACCTCACCGGCGCGATCTTTGTGTACGATCCTGAGGTCTGCCAGCCGCTGCTGGACACGCTGGGCAGCGCCGCCACCGCCGAACACCCCACCCCACATCTGTACTGTGTCCGGAACCTCACCTCTGCCTACGAGACGCTCACCATCTGGCACCTGCAGGCCGAGCTTCAGCGCCCCATCGCACGCCCCTACGACGACTTGTAGCTCTGCCCACATCCAGCCCGGCGGTAAACTACCCGCAGAGACCATTCAAAAAGCCCTCACCCTACCGGCTTACGCCGGTTCCCTCTCCTGATGCACCTTGAGAAAAAAACCGGCTATGGTGATCCGCGAGAGTCTGGCCTCACCCTCGACCTGCGCGCCTCTTGCGAGGCACTTGGTCTGCCCCCTCTCCGAAAATTTTCGGAGAGGGGGCGGAGCGGCCCGGTTTTGGCCGCGCGGGGGTGAGGCCGGCCCTTTGCCCTCTCATATCCGATCAATTTGCCAAAGGGCATCGGGCGAGGGAGAACCAGTCCATTGCCCCGTCTCCCTGAGGGAGAAGGGGCAGCGAACCCGTTTGGGTTCAGCGAACTCTTCGAGTTCGCGGGGATGAGGGCCAAAAAAGCCTTTGCAAATGGTCCCTCAGGCGAATTCGCCAAATCCGCGCCACTTGTTATAATCGTCTGCTGATGCTGATTCACTAGACTCTCGTTAGGGGCCGGCTATCCAAACCGTTGCCCCTGCCGCACCCAAGGAAGAGGGCGTCAGCGCTGCCACAGCCCGCGCCCATGATCGCTCTATGGCCTTTGAATTCACCCTCGAAGCGGAACAGAATGGAGCACGCGCCGGGCTGCTGCATACCCCGCATGGGACGCTGCAAACGCCGGTCTTTGCTCCGGTGGGCACCCAGGCGACCGTCAAGGCGGTTCAGCCGCGCGAACTGGTCGAGCTGGGCGCTTCGCTGGTGCTCGGCAATACCTATCACCTGCATCTCCGCCCCGGCGACACCCTGATCCGCGATCTCGGTGGGCTGCACCGCTTCATGGCCTGGGATGGCCCCATCCTGACCGACTCGGGCGGCTTCCAGGTCTTCAGCCTTGGCCAGATCAACACCATCAACGACGACGGCGTGACCTTCCGCAGCCATCTCGACGGCTCGCGCTACCATTTCACGCCCGAAGTCTCAATTCAGATTCAGCACAACCTCGGCGCAGATATCATCATGGCATTCGACGAATGCCCCACCCCCGATGATCGCCGCGCCGTCGAACACGCCCTGGATCGCACTCACCGCTGGCTGGCGCGCTGTGTCGATGAGCACCAGCGCAGCGGCGATCCGGACCGGCAGGCGCTGTTTGGCATCGTGCAGGGCGGCATCTACCCGGACCTGCGCGAGGCTTCGGCCCAGGCCGTCACCGCCTTCGACCTGCCCGGCTATGCCGTTGGCGGGCTGGCGGTCGGCGAGACCAAGCAGCAGATGTATGCCACGCTCGAACAAACGACGCCCTGCCTGCCCGCCGATAGGCCCCGCTACCTGATGGGTGTGGGCAGCCCGGAGGACTTGGTGCACGGCGTCGCGCGCGGAATCGATATCTTCGACTGCGTGCTGCCCACCCGCGTCGCCCGCAATGGTGCGGCGCTCACCCGCACGGGACGCATCAATATGCGCAAGGTGCAGTACGCCGCCGATCCCGATCCCATCGAGCCGGGCTGTACCTGCTACGCCTGCCGGAACTTCTCGCGGGCCTACATCCGCCACCTGATCAAGGCGTCGGAGATTCTGGCCCACCAGCTGCTCAGCATTCACAACCTGCATCTTCTGCTCACGCTGATGCGTGAGATGCGCGCCGCCATTCTGGACGGCACTTTTCCCGGTTACGCTGCCCGCTTCCTGGCCGCCTATACGCCGGTCGGGATGCCCACCGGAGCGCTCGCGTTCCCGGCGTGACCCGCGCTCATTTCCCGTCGCGGCGCGTGGTGCTGCCCGGCGGTGATGTGATCTTGTGTGCTGGCGGTTCCCGACAGCCTGCTGTTCATTGAAAGGACTCGGCTGTGGACGTACTCAAGGCGTTGATCCTGGGTATCCTCCAAGGCGCGACCGAATTTTTGCCTGTCTCCAGCTCTGGTCACCTGGTGCTGGTGCCCTGGTGGTTTGGGTGGGATAACCCGCCCACGGTCTTTGATGTGACCGTCCACCTGGGGACGCTGGTGGCCGTGCTGTTGTATTTCTGGCGCGACTGGCTGGCGCTGTTGCGTGCCGGGTTGTCTGCGCTGCGCAATAAATCGATCCAAGACCCTCAAGCGCGTCTGCTGCTGCTGCTTGTATTAGGGACCATTCCCGCCGGGCTGGTGGGAGTCCTGCTCGAAGACTATTTCGAATCCGTGTTCAGCGACCCTCCAATCGTGGCTGCGTTTTTGCTCGTCACGGCCCTGCTGCTGACTTTCAGCGAGCGTGCCACCAAAGGGGACCGGTCTTTGAGCCAGCTGACCGCCGGTGATGCTCTTGCCATTGGGGTGGCGCAGGCGTGCGCCGTCTTCCCCGGCATCTCGCGGTCCGGCAGCACGATTGCGATGGGCCTCTGGCGCGGCTTGCCGCGCGCGACAGCGGCCCGCTTCAGTTTTCTGCTCGCCACACCGATCATCATGGCCGCAGGGTTCAAACAGCTCTTGAATGTGCTCGTCAATGGTGAGTCGGTGGGCAGTTCGATGGTGCTGCCCCTGGTCGTAGGGTTTGGGGCGGCGGCTGGAGTGGGCTTTCTGTGTGTGTGGGGCTTGCTGCGCCTGCTGCAGCGGTATCGCCTGTATGGGTTCGCGATCTATTGCGCAGTCTTTGGTACGCTCAGCCTGCTGGTAGCCCTCTTCTCTTAAGAGGGGGAGATGAAGCGGGCCAAGCGAACGATTGTGATCATCAGCCTGGCACTGGCAAGCTGTCGCGGGCCGGTCTACAGCCCGACGATGACGCCCCAGGTGTTCAACGTGCGCCTGATCGCCACCGTCAGCACCGCGCCCCTGCTGGCTGAATGGGTGGAGGCCTACGGCGAGCACGCGGCGCTGATCGTCGATCTGTCGTCTGTCGGCTGGCCTGCGGCCCAGGCCCAGGTGCTCTCAGGCCGCGTCGCCTATGCCGCCACCCTTTCGCTCGCACCCGACCCGGCCCTGTGGGCCGCGCCCATCGCCATCGACGGAATCGCCCTGATCGTCCACCCGTCCAATCCCATCCCTGCCCTCACCCGCGAGGATCTCCGCGCCCTGTTCCTGGGCCGTGCCGCTGCCTGGACCGTGCTCGGCGGGCCGGCCCTGCCGGTGACGGTCGTCAGCGCCGAAACCGGCGACGACCTCCGCCAGGGCCTCGAACTGCTGGCGTTGGGCGGCGGCAGGATCACCCAGGGTGCGCGGCTGGCGCTTTCGCCGCGCAGCATGATCGACCTCGTCGCTGGCGAGCCGGGAGCCATCGGCTATGTTGCGCTCAGCGCGCTGACCGGGGCCGCGCCCGGCAGTGTGCGGATCGTGCCCATCGATCCCGGCACAGGCGAGCCGCCCGTGCTCCCCACGCCCGCCGCGCTGAATGAGCGCCGCTACCCGCTCAGCCTGCCGGTGTCGGTCGTTGGGCGGCAGGCCCCGCCTCCCGACAGCCCCTATTATGCGCTGTTCGCCTGGATGCAAAGCGACGAGGGGCAGGCGTTCCTCGCTGAACGCCTCGCCGCCCCCTTCGACACCGCAGCCCCATGATCCGCCCGTGCCTCGCCCTCGCGCTGATCGTCGGTCTGCTGGCCGGGCCGGTCGCTGCCGCCGCCCAGCCGCCCGATCCTTTCCCGCGCGTGGTGACGGATGCCGCCGGGCTGCCGGTTACCGTGACCGCCCGCCCGGCTGCTGTCGCGCAGCTCGGCGGTGTGCCCTCGCTCGACCGGCTCATTGCCCCGGCGGATCTGCGCCCCCTCGATCCCGACCATCCCCCGGCCCGCTGGGATTCGATCGACCTGCTGGTGACTTCGACCCTCGTCGCCGCCGCCTATCCGGGCACAATTGAGGCAGCGCGGGCCGCGGGCGTGCCCGTTTTTCAGACCGGGCTGGCCCGCACGCTCGATGACTGGCGGTCGGCGACCTCCGCGCTGGGCCGCGTTACCGGGCGCGACGAAGCAGCGGCAGCCCTGATCGCCCGGCTGGATCGGCGTGAGCGCGCGCTGGCCGCGCGGCTGGCCGGGCGCACCCCGGTGAGCGTGCTCGTCCTCTCGCCGGAAGCCTACACGCTCGGCGCGCCCACCCTGTTCAGCGACCTGATCGCGGCGGCGGGCGGTGTCAACGCTGCGGCGGCGGCGGGCTACGACGACTTCCGCCAGATCGACGATTCGGCGCTCGTGGCGCTGGCCCCCCAGGTGATCCTGCTCACGCCGGGCTGGGACTCAGCCGCCCGCGCCGCGCTGATGCGCGTCCCCGCCTATGCCGATGTCCCGGCCATCCGCGGCGGGCGCGTCTACCGCCTGCCCTGGGACCCCACCCAGCCCACCGATCCCGCAGCCGCCCTGCTGACGCTGGCCGCGCTGCTGCATCCCCTGGCCCTGCTCAGGCCGCTCACCCTGCGCTGACGGGTGCTTTTCAGTTGAGTTCACGCCCTGCATCCGCGGATGCAGGGCATCCGCGGATGCTCAAGCACTTTGGCAAATTGATCGAATACGAGAGGGCGAACGACTGGCCTCACCCCCGACCTGCGCGCCTCTTGGGAGGCGCTTGGTCTGCCCCCTCTCCGAAAATTTTCGGAGAGGGGGCGAAGCGGCCCGGTTTTGGCCGCGCGGGGGTGAGGCCGGACTCTCGCGGGGCACCCTGGCCGGTTATTGTCTCAAAGTGCATGAGCGTGCGGCGAAACGGCGGCGTGAGCTTTCGTGAGATGCACCCTGCACTGACCGCGCCGAAACCGCCCGGCGCAAATTGCGTATAATGGAACGGTGTCCGTAACTGCACAGTTCAGAAAGGATTGCTTCATGCGACTACCGGTTATTCTGCTTATCCTGCTGTTGATCCTGTTTGGGTGGCTGGGGTTCGGTTACACGGCATCAGTCCAGGGTCAGGGCGATTTTCCGCCGGAGGAACAGGCAGCGCTCGATGCGGCACGCGCGGCGCTGGCCGCCTTCACCAACAGTGAAAGCTACTCGCTGGCCGTCACCCAGAACATGGAGCAGAGCTTTGTCTTCGTCAATGCAGCCGAGTCATTTCAAATGGACCAGGTCATCAGCTCCGAGGGCAGCCTGCTCTTTCAGCGCGCACCCGGCCAGCCCTACGATAACCGCTCGCTGGACCTGACGCAGACCATGACCCAGACGATGTCCTCTCCCACCATTCCCCAGCCGCAGGTGACCGAGATCGGGCCGAACCGCACGCGCCTGATCGTGGCCGATGGCCGCATCTACCTGCGGCTCGATGTGACGCCCGAACTGGCCGCCTTCATCCCAAAGGGCTGGCAGGATGTCACCGACGGGGCGAGCATGTTCCCCGGCATGGAGATGGCCAGCCTTCAGGGGATGCTCAACACCGGCCAGGCGCTGAGCTTCACCCACCTGGATACTTTCTTCGCCTGCGTGACCGCCGTCGAGAGCCTCGATCCCGACCCCGCCGACGCCCTGGCCGCCAGCCGCACCCGGCTCGCGCTGGATTCTGCCTGCCTGCTGCGCGGCATTGGCAGCGAGACCCTGGCGGGCATTTTCGCGTCGGGCGTGCAAAACACGGTCGATGTCGATGCCTTCATTTCGGCGCTGTTCGATAACCCCATCACGCAGTACACTATCGAGATCACGCTCGACGCGCAGGGCGTGATGATCGCCTACGCCGAGCACGTCACCTCCGACAGCGACATCACCGCCGCACTGGCCCCATCCAACCTGGGCGCGGACGTGACCGTCACACTCAAGCAGGACATCCACCAGAGCTACCGCATTGAGGAAACCGGCTTCCCGGTCGCCATCACCGCGCCGGACCTGGGTGAGGAATAGCGGCGTACCGCCGACTTTCCGGGCTGCGCCATCACAGCGAGGAGAGAAGCTCATGATCGATCTGCATCCCACCGCGGGACCGCGCCTGGCATTGGAACTGCGCGCGGAGCCGGGCGGCCTGGCGGTGCGCGTGGTCGGGGAATCGTCCGGTGGCGAGCGGCTGACCATCCAGCCGCCGGATGAGATCCGGCTGCTGATGGCACAGCCCACCTTTCACGAGGCGATCGGGCGCGAC
>DAOUFU010000020.1:0-7735 GCA_034429275.1 Anaerolineae bacterium
AGTCAACACATCAATGACCTGCTCATTGATCGACTCTTCTGGTATGGCATGTTGCGGACACTGCCGGTAGCCGCGATCCTTGCACAGGCAACGATAGTAGCCATAATCGCGCCGGTTGTCCCAGTAAGGCCGCATCTTGCCATAGTTGTCATCCACCAATCCGGAGGGCATGTTCGAGACACAGTGCGCGCAGTACACCCGGTCATGCAAGACATAGGTGTGCATGACCGAGTCTGTCTTGAACGTCTTGGCAAATCCGGCACGCACTTGCTGGCAAGCCTCAAATAACTGCTCCGGGATGAACCCCTTGTGTGTGCCTTCAAACCAGATTTTGCGATGCCGGCTGGACCGTTTTCCCTGACCTAAAGTCCCGTTGTATTCGGTCTCGCAGTAGGCGACATAGCCCAGATAGGTCCGATTTTGCAGCATGTCGCGCACCATTTCCTTGCCAATCGGCTTTTTGCCCGCGCGCAGGGCCTGGATCACCGGCTGCTCGTTCATCCACTGAGCGATCTCGGAATCACTGTATCTGGCCGTCGAATACCGCTCGAAGGCCCCGAGCACAATCTCGGCCTGCTCCGGATTGATGTGCAGCCCAGCCGGACGATCGGGCGCACTCTCCATCACCGTCACCAGATCGTAGCCAAGCGGCGGCACACTGCCGTTGAACTGCCCATTCACCGCGCGCTGGCGCTTGGCGCGTTTGGTTTCCGTGCTCAGGTTGCGTGAGTAGAACGCCGACCATACCGCCAGCATCTGCTCCATCATCGCCCCGTATGGCCCGTCGTCATCATCCTCGCTGAACCCTTCCACGCAGAACAGTTTCAGCCCATACTCGCGGCGCAGCAGCATCTTGATCATGACCGTATGATCATGGTCACGTGCAAGCCGGTCGAACTTCCACATGGCGACCCCGTCAAATTTGCCCCGCTCAGCCGCCGACCGCATTTCCTGGAACCCTTCACGGTCCAGGCTCCAGCCCGTCTTGGCACCATCCCTGTAGACACCGACCACCACCCCGCCCTTTTCAGCGATCAGCTGGCGGCATACCGCTTCCTGGTCGGCCAGGCTGATCTCATTCTGCATTTCAGATGAGTACCGGGCATAGATGGCATACCGTGGGCGCTTGCTCGATTGTTTCGTCATGATGATCCATTCTCCTGCTAGAAATAACGTGGTGTGCTTGAACTCAAAAGGGTGAAGGCAGGCTGCTGTTCCGCCAACAACCTGCCGGAAACAAGCCGATTAGCGACTGCGGGCGTATTCCCGAAACAGGGCCACAATACGTTTGGCCTGCACCGGATCGATCTCGATGCGGTTGTCCACTATCCGGTAACCGGGTGGCAGCGTGACCGGGATGGTCACCGAGATGTGAGGGTTTGATGGGGATTTAGTGTCCGACATGCGCTTCCTCCTGTTTTGCATTGGATTCGTTTGACTCTTGCTGGTGCGCCCGGTTGGCGAGAATCATCACGCCCCGGCGCTTCGTTTTGTCGTCACGCAGAATGGGTGTATAAACCCCATCCTCGACCGTGACCCGACCCTGGGAGAAAGTGTATTTGGGCATGGTTACACCTCCCCCAGCGTCAAAACAGCAAAGCGGCCTACCCTGACACGCGCATTGGCACAACCAACGCGATCAGTGGGGCCGCCGAATCCACGCAAGACAAGAGTCTCGCGATTCTGTATAATACAACGCAGCCCGTTCACTGGCATCATCAGTGTCGGGTTAGAACCGTGTGGAGTGGTAGCACACTTCGCACGGTTCGCTTTGATGTCCTGATCTAGCATCAAACTATAGCATGTTGGCCCGTTTGTCAAGCGCCTGTGGGCCATTCTGGGGCTTCTGAAGGCCATTTTCATTTTCTCACTCCTCCTTTTTTTATCGTCCCGTTGCAGCCAGAATCGCGTTCTGGCGAATGCAGCGCAGCTCACGCGCCAGCCAGGAATAGAGATCACCACCCTGCTGGTGAAACTCGGTCAGGTCTTTACCCCAGGGGACCCGGATCACCTGCACCCGCCCGGACAGCGCCTGCAAACGCGCTGCCGCCTTTTCCCCGGCCTGGTCCACATCGTAAGCCGCCAGGATGATCGGCACACTCACCAGCTCACCCAGCCAGCGACGGTTGAGGCGGCTGCTGGCACTGCCGATCGTCACGGCTGCTACCAGCGGTTCTCCTTCCTGTTGGGCCAGCAGGGCATCAAATTCCCCCTCACAGAACAGCGCGGCCCTGGCACCTTTCAGTTGGTCAGCCTGGTACAAGCCACCCTGGCTGCCGCCTGTTATCTGGACATACTTGGGCGACCCCGACGCACGCCGGACTTTCACCGCCCACAAAGTTTCCTCACCGTTCGTCAGCCACGGGATGGTAATGCCACACGGCACACTCATTCCGGCCACCGTGCGCCACTCGCGATATCCACCGGGGATATAGCCCAGGTGAGCGGCCTGGATGGTGCTCATCTCCAGACCCCGTCCCAGCAGGTAATCCCGCGCCGGTTCACCCTGGGATGACCACAGGGTTTCCTCGGCCAGGTCCACGACCTGCCGCGTACTGACCTGCCAGGTCATCGGCGGCGGATCGTCTTCCGGCGGTTCAGGCCGGTGGGTCGAAATGACCGGGGCCGGTCCCAATCCCCCATCCAACATCCGGACTGCTTCGTCAAAACTCAGGTGGTGGTAACGCTGCAGCCAGTCGATGGCATCCCCGCTGATCTGGCATTTGCCAAAACAGCAGTACCCATCCGCCCACACCGCCAGACTGTAGCCCTTACGCTCGCCGTGAAACGGGCACTTCCACAGACTGGCGCGGCGGCTGCGCGCCGGTGCCGGTCCCAGGTCCTGTTCCACGATACGCCTCAGGTCGTGGCGCTCCTTCAATGCTTTCGTATCGACCAACCCCATCTCTCCCGCTCCTCAATTTGTCACCTGCAAATGACGGTTGACACACGACAAATTCAGGTTTTTGTCATTACTGCGCGACATTATCTTTTCCCCTCAAAACGGATTTTTGTCCCGGCGTTGGGACACGTGACGGGTTTTGTGTTTTGTCATGCCCCCGCCTTTCAGGCCAGCCAGTAGCGTTCCGAAGGCCGCCGGTCTAGCTCATGAATGTGAGGGAAAATTCGTGGAGACCCAAGGGGCGGTTCCGATCAAATTTCTTAAGTGCAACTTAATCTCATTCATCCAAATGAAGAATGTGCTACCCCGACATTAAATAACCTATTTATGGCTGCCCTGCACATGATTCTCGCCTCGCGGGGAATCAAACACATCCCAACGAGGTCGGGCGACTGCCCCTAGTACACCGGATGTGTGATGAATTCATGCACACTCCAGCAGTGGTTCGTCACTCCCAGCGCCATCAACGGCGTGCGCCCGCGATAACGCCCCTGCCCCATCGGCACTCGCAAGCTGTGATGCGTCCGGCAGAAGTTGTAGTAGCCTGCCGCTAAGGCCATACGCCAGCGCAGCCCCTCTCGGTTGTGCGCCAACGCCCATCCCCGTCGTGATAATGCCGCGATTAGGTGCCGTAAGGACAGATTCAGCCGCTCGATGAACGCCGTTTGGATTTTTCCCGTCAGCTCGACGCCCTGCAGCACCGCTTCCATCTCTTCGCGCGCGCCACACAACATCTTGGTGTAGACATGTCTCAACTTGCGCCCCACCTTCAGCTTGCGAAACTGCCCATACAACAGTGAGGGCAGCACCTGCCACACCGGCTTACGCTTCCCTTCCTCGTCAACCCATCGCCCAAAATGCGCTGTCAGCGCGTAGAAATACTGCTGCAGTCCATCACTGGTGAACACCGGCACACAGTCCGCCGCCAGCACCGCTTTCACTCGATGCATCAGCCGGTGTGCATCCGCTTGTGTCCGCTTGCCCACATGCCACGCCAACCACGCCTTGCTCAGCGCATCCTGAGCGGTCCACACCCACACCCGCCGCCCCAGATGCCGCACCTTATTCACCAGCTCATCCAGTTGAATATGCGCCACCACCAGATCCCGCAATGTCTGCTCATGCAGCCGCTCACTGTGCAGCCCGCTCCGCACCAACCACCGCCTCACCGTCACCTCGCTGTGCCCCAGCACCTCACTGATCCCCGCGATGCTCATCCCGATCATTGCCATGTGCGTCGCCTGCTTCACCCGCGCGCTCCCCGTTTTCAACCCGTACAGCGGCGTCCCCAACCGCGCCGTGTGTTTGCTCCCGCACGCCCCGCACTCCCATTGATCCGTCTCTTCGCACGCATTCCGCTTCCCGTCCCACCGCAGCGCGTGTACCGTCGCGTCCGTCTCTTTGTAATACACGCACCGCGGGTTCATACACGCCTGCCCCTCACTGTCGTGCGTCTTCGGGCGCCCGCGCCGGCTCTTCACCTCACTCCAGCGTTCCCGCGCCTTCACGCGTTCTGGCCCCCGCTCCGCTTCCGCCAACCGGCAGTCCTGACACTCCTCCGCTGTCCGTGGCCGCAGCTGCCGCGTCCGCTTCGGCTTCGCTCGCCACTCGTTCCACCACCGCTTGAATGTCCGCTCATTGCGCTGCCACAGCACCAGGACCACCATCGTCGCCAGCAGCACGCTTTCGATCATCAGCGCCGTTTTTTGCATCTTTTGCCTCGTCAGGGTATGGTCGGCTTCCCCTCCACTATACCCCACTGAGAGTCTTTGGCAGCAAAAAAGGGCGACTGCGCCCCTTTTCGATTTTTCCCGCGTCTGGCAGCGCCAGACCTCTTGTGGGCGCGCTTCCAGTAAGAATCTCCGTTTATATGCCAAAGGTTAAGCAGTTTTGCGAAAACAGGTAAGATAAAATGAAAAGAGATGAAGACATCTCACATTAGATAACTCTCGTAACATTTTAAGTACAGATCATCCTGAGTTACAATAATCAAAGGTTTTGTCAAGAATTATCTCCGTTCTCAAAACTCTTTGGAGCTAGATCAGTGACCGTTGAAAAACTTGTCGAACTCATTACTGCGATGGTGCGAGGCGGGAAGACGCCTACTCAAGCGTATAAAGATTTGAATATGATACTGCCTGACGAAAACGGTCAGGCTTTGCTGCGCGAAGCCGCGCGGCTTTTTGAAGAAAGAACGAATCGAATACGGACTCTGAAAGATCCAGCCACTGTAAAAACTTCGGGGTTACGGGACTGGTATCCCGGTCCATCACCCGAAGATATTTTTTGGCCCTCGCTGCGAAGATATCTGCTAGAAGATAAAAAGTGGGACAGCAAGGCAGTCGATTCGGTAGATACTGCTTCAACAAAGATCGTATCTCTGCTTCAGCCACCAGGTTTAGCAGAGATTGATACTCGCGGCCTAGTAGTGGGTTACGTTCAAAGTGGCAAGACGGCTAACTTTACCGCAGTTATTGCCAAAGCCGCGGATGTGAATTACAAGTTGTTCATCGTACTATCTGGCATTACCGACAACCTGCGCAACCAGACTCAAGAGCGGTTGGAGATGGAGTTGGTGGATCTCAACCGTGAACAGTGGTTTACGTTAACCAGCCGTGATGAAGACTTTCGCCCCGGTCCGATTAGAAATGTTGACGCATTCCTGACCGATCACCAGCAGTTCAAACTGCTGGCAGTGGTCAAGAAGAACGCGGGGGTGCTTCGCCGCTTGTTTAAATGGCTGCAAAATGCTTCCAAGCACGTTCTCAGCAACTGTCCCGTACTTATTATTGATGACGAGGCCGATCAGGCGAGCATTAATGCCTCAAAATATGCAAATAGACGTACAGCAATTAATCAGCTTATCCTGAATATTATCGATCTGCTTCCCAAATCTGCTTATGTTGGTTACACAGCCACTCCCTTTGCCAATGTTTTTATTGATCCCACAGCAAAAGATTTGTATCCACGCGATTTCATTGTGGCTTTGCCAAAACCAGAGGGCTATTTTGGATCGGAATATATCTTTGGGCGGGAGCGCTTATGGGAAGACGATGAAGGGGGAAGACAGGAAGTCAAACTTGATATGATCCGCGTTGTACCCACGGACGAAATACAGCACCTGCAGCCGAAAAGCCGCGTTCTAAAAGACAGCTTTGAACCCCAGCTGACAGAGAGCCTCGAACAGGCGCTGTGCTACTTTTGGCTGGCAGCATCTGCACGTGCAGTACGTGGGCAGCGGCATAAACACATGACCATGTTGATCCACACGTCTATGTATACAATTGTACATGAACGTTTTGCGCCTCTTGTTGAAGGCTTCCGGCAGCAAATTCTTAGAAGTCTAAGAAATAGAAATGCTGTACAAATTCAGCAGCTTCAATCCCAATGGGAAAACGAACAAGACCGCGTTTCTGCTGCGGCCTTTGACGAAAGTTCCGTCAGATTTAATGATCTGGAATCCTATTTGTTGGAAATCGTCCAGAATACTGAAGTTGTAATTGACAACAGCCGCAGCCAAAAGCGGCTGACTTATGGGCGAGAAGAGGTAGGCAAGCCGGGTAAGGTGCAAATTGTTGTCGGCGGCGATACACTGTCTCGCGGATTGACATTAGAAGGTTTAATGGTCAGCTATTTTCTCCGCACAGCCACCGCCTATGATACACTGCTGCAGATGGGGCGCTGGTTTGGCTATCGCAGCGGTTACGCAGACCTAACACGCATGTGGATGACTTTGGAGCTGGCCCACTGGTTTTACGATCTGGCAACGGTTGAAGAAGAAATACGCATCGATATCCGCCGGTATCAAGATGAAAATCTTACTCCGATTGATTTTGGGGTCCGAGTCCGAACTCATCCCAGCATGAGCATTACTTCAGAGTTGAAGATGCAGGATGCGGTTGCAGCACAGGTAGGCTATAACAACACTCGCGAACAGACTATATTGTTCAACCGGCTCGATGAAGATTGGTTGATTCGCAATATAGAAGCTGTGAGACGATTGGTAGGAAATTTGAGAGTGGCAGGAATTACCCCTAACAATTTAAGAGGCGAGAACTTGATTTTTAGGGACGTTCCTGTTCAGCATGTCATCGACTTCCTGGGCAACTATAGTTTTCATGAAGCCAGGCCAAGTCTAAGCTCTAGGTCTCTAATAGGATACATTCAAGAACAAAATTCCTATAATGACTTACTGCAATGGAACATTGTTGTTCGCAGCGCAAAAAGCGATCAGCCAATGCTGAATCTTGATGACGGCTTTGAAATAAGGACTATTGTTCGTTCACGGCGCAATAAAACGCAGGGAACAAATCAAGAGGACGCCATAAACGCCCCTACTGCCGACATAGGTGTTCTGATGTCTAGAGGCGATAGAATTATCGATCTCGACGTGAAGCCCGAAAAGATCAAGGGAAAAGCGGACGAAGAGCTGCAAGACCTACGCCCGCCGGGTGTTGGCCTGCTGGTAATTTACCCAATTTCAAAGGACTCCCCTGTTACGGAAAGGAATCCCGATCCAGATCGTCCACCGCTCCGCATCCCAATGGAGGCAAAAGAGCATGTCATTGGACTTGGCATTGTCTTTCCTAAATCCCAGAACTTTGTTACACAAACATACATGACCGCTGATCTTTCACGAGTGCCACGTGAAGAAATGGAGTGGGATTTTGATGAGGAGGATGGGGAGTGACGCTTCGATGGGAGGATATCGAATACACATGGAAGCTTCTAGACGCTTCAAGCCCGCCGCTTGATGATTTGCGCGTGCGCGAATTGGACGAACTTGAAATAGGAGGCAGGCATCCACTGTTCGCCGTGGACGGCAGTGGGCAG
>DAOUFU010000021.1:0-12685 GCA_034429275.1 Anaerolineae bacterium
CACCCCAAACCTCGCCGCTCCCTGCGGGTTCGGCTCGGTTTTGCCCCTCTCCAAAAAAAGTTTTGGAGAGGGGCGGCGCGGCCCGTTCCTGGCCGTGCGGGGTGAGGCCAGATCGCCCGTCCAGCGCTTGCCCGGTTTGTCAAATGGTTGCCTGTCAACTTCTGCTCACACCCGGGTCCACCCGCGCCCTGCCGACGCCCGTACCACAGATGCCTGCTCAGTCTTCGTCCTCAGGCGCGCTGATCAGCGTCAGTTCACCATCCTCATCCTCACCAGGCGCGCCGCTTTCCGGCACAAAATCATCCCCGTCTTCCACTGCCGACCGCCGCGCAGATTCCCCCGGTAGTTCGATGCGCGGCTCCAGCCGCACCACCCGCGCCACCACCTCGTCCCGGCGCGACATCGAGATGACGTAATCGCCGACGGCGGCTCGTTTGACCGCTTTGGCCATCCCAATTCGCATCTGCTTGGGTTTGCCCCGGTTCGTGACCAGCACCACCAGGTCATCCAGCCGCCCCACCGTCGCCGCAGCCAGTCCTCTGGCATCCTTCGGCATCTTGATCGTGATCACACCCTGCCCGCCGCGTCCCTGCGTGGGATATTCGTTAACCGGCGTGCATTTAGCCACCCCGGTGTCGGTACACACCCACACATGCACCTGCTCACCGGCGATCCCCACACCGACCACCCGGTCCCGCTCGCCCATCAACTTGACCGCGCGCATCCCACCCGCGCCCAACCCGGTAGGCCGCACGTCCGCCACCGCGAACCGGATCGACTGTCCCTGTGCCGTTGTGACCACCAGCTCACTCGTGTCATCCACTATGCCGACCCACAACAGCCGGTCGCCTGCCTCCACATCCATTAGTTTGAAGGGATGCGCCGAAAGGCCCGGCAGGTCTTCCATGCGCAGCCGCTTGACCTCGCCCAATTCCGTGATCACGGCCAGGTAGCCCTCATCCAGCGAGGGCGGCAGGCTCAGCGCCGCGCTGATGCGCGACTCGCCGTTCAGCGGGCACAGCGAAGTATATTGCACACCCTGCTGCGGGTCTTCCGACTGAGGCAGCAGTTTGACCGGCACCGTCCCCGCCATGCCGTCGCCCGTCAGCAGATACAGCGTGTGCGTGGTGTTGCTGCCCAGCATCACCACTGGCGGATCGCTCATCTCGGTGGTGATACGCGGCGCGCTGTCCTCGAAGGTCCGGCTGAGCACCCCGCTCTCGGTCAGCGTAACCCAGGTGTTCTCATTCGGCCCCAGGAAATCCGCCGCCTTCACATCGCCCGTCGGCCCGGTGATCACCACCGTCCGGCGCGGATCGGCATATTTCTCGCGCACGAGCATCAACTCGCGCGCCACTTCGCGCCGCATCATCGCCGGGCTGGCCAGCAGCGCATCCAGCATCTTGATCAACGCGATCTTTTCTTTGTATTCGTCCTCTAGCCGGTGACGCTCCATCGCTGCCAGCCGCCGGAGCTGCATCTGCAGGATAGCCTCAGCCTGGATTTCATCCAGCTTGAAGCGCTTCATCAGGTTGGCCTGGGCCGTGTCCACCGTGCGCGAACGGCGGATCGTGTCGATCACCTCGTCCAGGTTGTCCAACGCCACCAGCAGCCCTTCCAGGATATGCGCCCGTTCACGCGCCCGCGCCAGGTCGAATTCGCTCCGCCGCCGGATCACCTCCAGCCGGTGCTCGATGTAAACTCGCAGCGCCTGGCGCAGTGTCAGGCGACGCGGTTCACCGTCCACCAGCGCCAGGAAAATCATGCTGAAGGTGCTCTGCAGCGGCGTGTATTTGAACAGGTCGCTGAGCACATCCAGCGCATTGGTCGTCCGCGTGACGTCAATCACGATGCGCAGCCCGTTGCGGTCGCTCTCGTCGCGCAGGTCCGCGATGCCCTCGATCTTGCCGTCCCGCGCCAGTTCTGCGATGCGCTCGATCAGGTTCGTCTTGTTGATCTGGAATGGAATCTCGCTGATGATGATCCGGCTGCGCCCGCGCCCCAGGTCCTCGATATGCGCCTTGCCGCGCACCTTGATCTTGCCGCGCCCGGTCGCATAGGCCGCCACCAACTGATCTTCGTCTTCCCCGTTATCCTGCGTATAGACCACCCCGCCGGTGGGGAAATCCGGCCCTTTGATGAACTGCATCAGGTCCGCCACGCCAATCTCGTCGAGGTGATCCCACTGGTCGAGCATGTATACCAGCGCGTCGCACACTTCGCCCAGGTTGTGCGGCGGGATGCTGGTGGACATGCCCACCGCAATCCCTGACGCACCGTTCACCAGCAAATTCGGGATATTGGCGGGCAGCACCGAAGGCTCTTGCAGCGTCCCGTCGAAGTTGTCCTCAAAATCGACGGTGTCCTTCTCGATGTCCAGCAGCAGGTCCTGCCCGATCTCGGCCATACGCGCCTCGGTATATCGCATCGCGGCGGGGGCGTCGCCGTCGATGCTGCCGAAGTTGCCCTGGCCGTCCACCAGCTCGTAGCGCATCGAGAAATCCTGCGCCATGCGCGCCATCGCGTCATAGACCGCGACATCCCCATGCGGGTGATACTTGCCCAGCACCTCGCCGACGATGCGCGCGCTCTTTTTGAACGGCGTATTCGACCGTATCCCCATATCGTACATCGCGTAGAGGATGCGCCGATGCACCGGTTTGAGGCCGTCGCGCGCATCGGGTAGCGCGCGCGACACAATCACGCTCATCGCGTAATCGAGATACGACTCTTGCAGTTCCTCGTTGATGTCCCGCTGCCGGACCAAACCCGCGTCCATACGCCCATCCCTCGTCCTGGTCGATCAGCCCTCAGCCCTTCGCGAGAGCCGTCCTGGTCTCCGCTGGCCGCCTCTGGCATCCGCTGGCGGCCAAACGGTTGTAGTGTAGAGAATACGCTGTGCCCTGTCAACGGACAAGTCGCACCTCTGCACAAAAAACGCCCTCGCATCAGAACGCATGTTCCATTGTATTGTACTCGCTTTTTCACATCCACGCCACCCTTTTCCCCGCGAACATGCTACAATCATCCCCATGAAACCATACCGTTCCCTTCTGTTCACGATATTGGTCCTGATCCTCCCCGGCCTGGTGATACTCGCCGCTTGCGGCAAGGATCAGGAGCCGCAGCCCTCTGCCGCCATCACCGGCGCACCGGTTACCCTGCCGTCCCCGGCGTCGCCGACAGTGCTGCCTGCGGTGTCGCCGTCGGCGCTCCCGCCCACAAATACGGTAAGCGCGCCTTTTGGGGCCGTCATTGGGGCAGCCACTCCGCCAGGCGCGGTGTCTACGGCAACGCCGTCGATACCGGCAACGCCGTTGGTGGTACCAACGCAGCCAACCATCGTTCCGGGCGCGCCCTTTGGCCCGGTCGTCGGCTCCGACTACACCCTGCCGCCCACCGAGACTCGCCTGCCGCCCGCGCTGCCCACTGCTGCCCCGGTTACTGTTCCGGCCACCCCGGCACCTTCAGGGGCGTTTGGCGCGCTGGTTGGCCCTGGCTACAATCTGCCACCCACCGAGACTCGCCTGCCGCCCTCGCCTGCGCCCACCACCGCCCCGACGGCTGGCCCCAGCCCGACCCCCTACCCCGGCCTCGATCCCAACCTGGTCGGCGTGCAGATTCATGCCAACATCAGCGCCGAGGACTTCCAGCGCGTGCTGGGCCATGCTCACGATCTCAACGTGACATGGATCAAGATTCAGTTCAACTGGTCGCTGCTGGAATTCGCGCCAGGCGTTTTCACCGAGCTGTTCTACGGGATGCGGCGCTACGTCCAGCAGGCACACGACGATGGCTTCAAAGTCATGGTCAGCGTCGCCAAAGCGCCCGGCTGGGCGCGTACGCCTGGCCCTGATGGCGAACTGCGCGAGCGCGGCCCGCCTGATGATCCCAAACTCCTGGCCGATTTTCTCTCGCGCCTGCTGGTGATGTTCGGCATGGATTCCTCCGGGCAGCCGTTCATCAGCGCCATCGAGGTGTGGAACGAGCCGAACCTTGAGCGCGAGTGGTACGGTCACCCGCTGACCGGCGAAGACTACATGCGCTATTTCCGCCCGGCCTATGACGCCATTCGCGCCTGGTCGCCCGCCATCACCATCATCACCGCCGCGCCTGCTCCCACCGGCAACTCGGTTCACTCCACCGATGACCGCGCCTGGCTTCAGCAGTTGTACAATGCCGGGCTGGCTTCCTATGGGGCCGATGTACAGGTCGGCATCCACCCCTACGGTTGGGCCAACGCGCCCGATGCCACCTGCTGTGCCTCCCCGTCCCGCGGCTGGGATGACCGTCCCCAGTTCTTTTTCCTGAATACCATCGAAGACTACCGTCGGATCATGGTCGCCAATGGGCACGGCGCATCTCATCTCTGGACCACCGAGTTCGGCTGGCCCACCTTCGACGGACTCACGCCCGCCAGCGGCGGCCCAACCCCTCCCCCGCCCAGCGATGAGAGCTATTTCGGTTTCATCACGCAGTGGCAGCAGGCCGATTTCACCCTGCGTGCCTTTGCCCTCGCCCAGCAACGCGACTACATGGGGCCGATGATCCTCTGGAACCTGAATTTCTCGACCGTGCCCACTGCCATCGAAAACGGCGACAAAAAGGCCGGCTACAGCCTGCTCACTGGTCAGTGGCAGCCGCGCCCGGTCTATCAGTCGCTCAAGCAGGCCCTCACCTACTAACACAAACGGGCGAGTGCCTTTCGACACTCGCCCGTCTTGTTCGCCCTTCGAGCAGTCAGCCTTTAACCGCCGTCCTTACTCGTCCAGGACGTCCATATCTTCTTCGGCCTCGGCTTCTTCTTCCAGCGACGACACATCCTCGCCTTCGTCATCTTCGATGCCGACCAGGTCGTCTTCCTCTTCCTCGTCGTCCACGTCGTCATCGTCTTCTTCGTCGAGGTCGTCCTCATATTCCTCGTCTTCGCTCATGCGCGGGGCCACGCCAAGCTCTTCGACTTCGCTTTCCAGCAGATCGTCCTCGTCGTCGTCCTCATCATCCACCGAGATGCCGTGCAGCAGCACCTTCTTCTCAAGCTCGTCGTTGACCACCGCCAGTTCGCGATCCTGGTAGGTGTGGAAGCCCGTCCCCGCCGGAATCAGCTTGCCGATGATGACGTTTTCCTTCAGGCCGAACAACTTGTCCATCTTGCCTTCGATGGCCGCGCCCGCCAGCACCTTGATCGTGTGCTGGAAGCTCGACGCCGACAGGAAGCTGTCCGTCGTCAGCGCCGCTTTCGTCACGCCCAGCAACACCGGGATTGCGGCTGCCGGCTCGCGGCCCTGGGCGATCAGGCGCTCGTTCATGTCCAGCAGCACCAGCTTGTCGATCAACTCACCCGGCAGCAGGTCGCTGTCGCCGCTGCGCGTGATCTGCACTTTGCTCATCATCTTGCGGATGACCACCTCGAAGTGTTTGTCCGCAATGTTCACGCCCTGGTTACGGTAGACCTTCTGCACTTCGGTCAGCAGGTAATGCTGGGCCGCGTCCATCCCCAGGATTCGCAGGATACGGTGCGGGTTCTTCGAGCCTTCGGTCAGTTGCTGCCCGGCGCGGACCTGCATCCCATCGTGCACATCCTCAAACAGGCGGGCATTCTGCGGAATCTCGTAGTCGCGCACATCCTCGACTTCCGACCGCACATAGAGCTTGTCGCCCTCGATGTACACTTCACCAACCAGTTCGGCCACAATCTCGTCGCCGCCGTCGGCACGTTCGGCCAGCACGTCACCCTTCTTCACCGTCTCGCCATCGGGGATCAGCACTCGCCACCCTTCCGGCAGATCGTGTTCTTCGTTGCGCACTTCGCTGTTGATCACCCGCGCGATGCGCACCCCATCCTTACGGGTCAGGCGCAGCACCCCGCCGATATCGACCACGACCGCTTCGCCCTTCGGCTTCTTGCGCGCCTCGAACAATTCCTCTACGCGCGGCAGACCGCTCGTGATGTCGCCCGCCTTGGCCGCCACACCACCCGTGTGGAACGTCCGCAGCGTGAGCTGCGTGCCCGGCTCACCAATGGACTGCGCGGCCACGATGCCAACCGCCGTGCCGATCTTCACCAGGTCACCGCGTCCCAGGTCGCGCCCGTAGCAGTACGCACACACGCCGTGAACCAGCGAGCACGTCATCGGGCTGCGCACCATCACATATTCCACCTTCGCGCGCTCAAGTGCTTCGGCCACGTCCTCATCGATCATCTGGTTCCGCGCGACGATCAGTTCGCCCGTCTGCGGATCATAGGTATTGTGCGAGGCCAGCCGCCCTACAACGCGTTCGGTCAGCGTCTGCCCCGCCACGTCCACTTCGGGCAGCGGCACACCGCGCGCATCCTGGTTATTCGGGTGCGCCGGGTTGGGAATGCGGATGCCCTGGTGCGTGCCGCAGTCGTCACGGTTGACGATCATATCCTGCGCCACATCCACCAGCCGGCGAGTCATATAACCGGCGTCCGCCGTACGCAGCGCCGTATCCGCCAGGCCCTTGCGCGCGCCGTGAGTCGAGATGAAGTATTCCAGCGCCGTCAGCCCCATACGGAAGTGACTCTTGATCGGCAGGTCGATGATGCGCCCCGACGGGTCGGCCATCAGGCCGCGCATCCCCGCCAGCTGCGTGATTGGGCCAAAGCCACCTTTCGTCGAGCCGGAAAGCGCCATCACCGCGATCGGGCCAAATGGGTCCAGCGTATCGCTGATGACGTCCTTCAGGTCCGATTTCGCCTTGTTCCAGCTGTCGATCGTAATCTGGTAGCGCTCCTCTTCCGTGAGCAGGCCGCGCCGGAAGTCGCGCTGCGCCGTCTCGACGGTATGCGTCGCCTCTTCCAGGATCGTCTCGCGCTCCTGCGGAACCGTCAGGTCCGAGACGGCGATGGTGGTGCCGGATACCGTCGCATAGTGGAAGCCCAGGTTCTTGATGGTATCCACCACTTCGGTTGTCATCTCCGGCCCAAATCGCTGGTAGATCTTCGCCACCAGGTTTTGCAGGCTGCGCTTGCCAAAGGTATCCTGCACAAACCGAATCTCGTCCGGCAGGATGCGGTTGAAGATCGCCCGCCCCACCGTGGTGATCTCCGGCTGCTTGGGCGGCTGGCGGTTAGGGTCGTCGTAGTAGTTGCCCAACAGGATCGGCGTGTGCAGGTTGACCTCGCCGATCCCATACAGGTACTCGACCTCGTCCATGTCCGCCACAATGCGCCGTTCGGCCAGGTTGGCAATCGCCACCGGCAGATCGGGGCGCTTCTTGAGCGCCTGCATCATGTCATAGGCATTATACACAACCGCATCGAACCGCCCATCGAGCAGGCCGTCCATCAGCTGGTCGAACGCCCGGTATTTTTTGCCGTCGTCCAGCACCTCATCGCGGACCACAGTCACCGTGTTGTTGCGATCCAGGTCGTGCACTTCGACCTGCCGCATCCCCGACGAGTTGAACACCACGCCGATCTTGTACTGGCCCTGGAACAGCGCGTCCCACGTGCGGAACTCTTCGACACGCTCGTTCAAGCACACGATCTCGGCGGTTGGGTCCATGGTTAGGTAGTAGTTGCCCAGCACCATGTCCTTCGACGGCCCCACGATCGGCGATCCATCCGCCGGTTTGAGCAGGTTGCGCGTGCTCAACATCAGTTCGCGAGCTTCCTGAACGGCTTTGTCGCTCAGCGGCACATGCACGGCCATCTGGTCGCCGTCGAAGTCCGCGTTGAAGGCCGCGCACACCAGCGGGTGAATCTGGATGGCCTTGCCCTCGACCAGCTGCGGCTCAAACGCCTGGATGCCCAGGCGGTGCAGCGTCGGCGCACGGTTGAGCAGCACAGGCCGCTCCTGGATCACCTCTTCCAGCACTTCCCACACTTCAGGCCGCTCGCGCTCGATGATGCGCTTGGCACCCTTCACGTTGCTGGCATAGCTGTATTGAACCAGCCGGCTGATCACAAACGGGCGATACAGTTCCAGCGCCATGATCTTCGGCAGGCCGCACTGGTGCAGCTTCAGCTTGGGGCCGATCCCGATCACCGAGCGGCCCGAATAGTCCACGCGCTTACCCAGCAGATTACGGCGGAAGCGGCCTTTCTTCCCCTTGAGCATGTCGCTCAAAGATTTCAGTTCGCGGCGGCCCCGGCGGCTGAGCGCCTTCCCACGCTGGCTGTTGTCGATCAGGCTGTCCACCGCTTCCTGAAGCATACGCTTCTCGTTACGCACGATCACATCGGGCGCGCCGAGTTCAAGCAGCCGCTTCAGGCGGTTGTTGCGGTTGATCACGCGGCGGTACAGGTCGGTCAGGTCCGCGGTCGCGAAGCGCCCGCCGTCCAGCTGCACCATCGGGCGCAGATCGGGCGGGATCACCGGCAGCACCGTCAGGATCATCCATTCGGGCCGGTTATTGCTTTTGATCAGGCTCTCGACCACGCGCAGCCGCTTGGTAGCCTTCTTGCGGCGCTGCTTGCTGCGCGTCGTGCGCACCTCGACCCACAGCTCGTTAGCGAGCTTTTCCAATTCCATGTGCTTCAAGATCTCCAGGAACGCTTCCGCGCCCATGTTCGCCTTGAAGACCTGGCCATATTTCTGCTTCAATTCGCGGTAGCGCGGTTCGCCCAGGAACTGTAGTTCCTGCAGGCTCATCAGTTCTTCGCGCGCCTCGCCATACAGCGCGTGCAGCCGCGCCAGCTTGCGATCCAGCTGCGACTGGATGTCCTGGAGTTCGTCCGCCGTGTCGCTGGTGCGCTCGTCAACGCGCGCTTCCAGCCGGTCCAGCTCGATCCGGCGGCGCTGTTCCACCTCCGCCACGATCTCGTTCAGCCGCTCTTTGGCGGCTTCCTGCACCAGTTCGATGAGTTCATATTCCACCGGGTCGCCAGCCTGGGCGATCAGCTTGTTGGCCGCGTCGAAGAACATATCGGCCTTCAGCTCTTTGCCCAACTGCGCCTCGATGCGCTCTTGCAGCATCTGCGCCTCGGCCATCACCGCTTCCGAAAGCTCGTCCTGCTCAGCATCAAACCGGCGGTTGATCAGGTCGATATCGCTCTGCAGCCCGCCCAGGTCGGCCTCGTGCTCGGTGCGGATGGCGTCCTGCTGGTCCGCCAGTTCGGTACGAATCATCTCCGACTGTCGCGCCAGGTCTTCTTCCAGCCGCTTGAGCGCCTTCTGCCGGGCGTCCTCGTCTACATGCGTGATGACATACTGGGCGAAATACAGCACGCGGTCCAGGTTGCGGCGGCTCACATCCAGCAAGATGCCCAGGTAGCTCGGCACACGTCGGGTATACCACACATGCGCTACCGGCGCGGCAAGCTCGATATGCCCCAACCGCTCGCGCCGCACCGAAGAGCGCGTGACCTCCACGCCGCACTTATCGCACACGATCCCGCGATAGCGCACGTTTTTATACTTGCCGCAGTAGCACTGGTAATCTTTGGTCGGCCCGAAGATTGCCTCACAGAACAGCCCGTCTTTTTCCGGGCGAAGGCGGCGGTAGTTGATAGTTTCCGGTTTGGTGACCTCGCCATACGACCACGACCGGATTTGCTCTGGCGAAGCCAGGCTAATTCGCAATGCGCTGAAGTCTTTCGCCTCCAAGACGCGCCCTCCTCTGCCTTTGGGTCCTGCTCTCCGACTGGATATAAACTGGCCTGCTCACTGCTGCAGCCGGCAGTGTGCCCGGTCTACCGACTCGTATCGACTCCTCGACCCTGGCACATATCCGACTGCCCGACATACAAAAATCGCGCATGAAACCCCTGTTTCTGCGCTTGTTGGTTTGCCTTATCGCTTGAGGGAATGTTCCCGTTTCGCCAACACACCTGCGCGCTGACCCCGCCACACTGCTTCGCAGCTTCGCCGTGTTTTCCCATGTTTGCCGTCGTTTTGGCAGCAAACCCGCCCGGCCTCACGCCCGCAGAACGGATCGGACGTATGCTTAAGCGCTTCATGGCGCTCGCTCTGGCGCAGCATACTCGCAAAGTGTAATTATATCACCCTGGCAGCCGAATGTCTACCCCTTTTGTAACATTTGCCCCCTTTGGCCCCAGCGAGCCTGCCGCAAAATTCACCCTCGCCGAAATGCCCGCGGAATAATAAAATCACACGCATATTGTGAGATACTGGGCATTGCTGGCGAATGCTCCCCTCGCTTCACCCTTCGTTCGCGAGCACACAAGGGACATCCGCCCGCAGCATCGAGTGGTTGGATGGTCCAAGCTCCCTATGGTTTCCCCAAATCCCTGCCTGGAGTGTGGCGCGTGCTGCGCCTGGTTCCGTGTATCGTTCTACTGGCGCGAAGCCGACCTGGCTGACGGCGGCACAGTCCCTACCAAACTCACCGAATCCCTCGATCATTTCCGGTTGTGCATGAAGGGCACCCACCATCAGCCGGTGCGCTGCGTCGCCCTGCACGGCGACATTGGCCGGTCGGTGTCCTGCTCCATCTACGACCTGCGGCCCACCCCTTGCCGCGAATTCGCTCCCGGCGATGAGCGATGCGCCCAGGCGCGCGCCTCGCACGGCCTGCCACCGCTGGAGATCGGCGGCCCCGGCGAGCCGATTCGCCCGCGCTCGCCGGACGATCACGACACGTCGCCACCGCTCCGTGCCGCATGAGCGGCGTTCTGCCTGGCGAGCCACTGGCTCTGGTCAGCAGCACTCACCGACGTCTCACGTGGTAGTACAGGATCAAAAACGGGCGCTTGGCGGCCTCATCGAACTTGACCTGCCGGTTCAAAAAGTATTCGTGCTCGAACCACATCTGCATGAGCGCGTTTTTCTGCCCATCATCCAGGTAGTGGTTGTGCATCGTTTTGAGCGGGGCAGTGCAGTAGAACCCCTTCTCCACGATGTCAAAGCCGAGTTCCGCCATCACCGGTTCGATCTCATCATCGCGCCAGCCGTGTTCATAGTGATGTTCGCGCCCCAACCGCGCCAGCAGTCCCTTCACCGACTCTTTGACCAGCCGCCCGCGCGGATGATGCCCGGAATCGAACGTCAGCAGCACATCGCCGCCCGGCTTGCACACGCTGTGAACCTGTCGCCAGAAATCCCGGTAGCGGAACACGTGCTCCAGCACCTGGGTGAACACGATCACGTCAAACTGCTGGCCAGGGAACAGGCGCTCCAGTTCATACCCCGTGCCTGCCCGCAGATCGATCGGGTGCTGGCTGAACGTGCCCGCCGTCTGCTTCAGGCGCTCGATCCCGGCGGCGTCGGGGTCGATGCCGGTCAGGTGGAAGCGGCCATCATACAGGGCAAACAGCGGCCTCCAAAACACCAGCGGCTGCGGCCCCACACAGCCAATGTCGAGAATCCGCAGCCCTGGCGTGCGTTCGATCATCTGCGA
Organism: Anaerolineae bacterium; assembly: GCA_034429275.1. Lineage (GTDB taxonomy): Bacteria > Chloroflexota > Anaerolineae > Aggregatilineales > Aggregatilineaceae > DAOUFU01. The sequence goes on from DAOUFU010000021.1 coordinate 11,329, forward strand.
CAGATCGATCAAAACGTGCACCTTTCCCGTGTTGCCGGTCAGCGGAATCTGCGTGCCGATCAATCGATCCAGGTGTTCGAAAAGGGGGTCAGTATTCATGACTTTTCGCGACTCGATTCTGTGGTATAAAAAGCAGACCGTTCACACGTCGGCCAGGACACCATGCCCAGCCCATTTTTACCCTTCTACGCCCTCGGCTTTAGCCGCAATCCCTTCGGCGCACTCACCCGCGACGAGTGGGCAGAGGTAGCCGTGCTGCCGCCTGCCCTGGCCAAACCCTTCACCTACCTTCAGCTCATCGGTCCCAAAGGCTGCGGCAAGACAACCCACCTGCTGGCCCTCGCCGACCGTTGTGCCGCTGGCGGAGAAACGGTCGCCTACGAGCACCTTTCTCCCGGTCAGCATCGTTTCACCACCCCGCTCGATGGCCTGGATCGTTTCCTGCTCGATGAGGCCCAGCGACTTGGCCCCTTTGCGCGTGGATCGCTGCTGCGAGCGGCGGCGCGCGGTCTGCGCCTGGTGATCGCCACCCACCGCGATCTTTCGCCTCACGCCGCCCGTCACGACCTGAGGTTCACCACCCTCTGCCTCCCCGCCCAGTCCTCGCCCGATCATCTGCGCGCGGTGATCGACCGCCGCCTCGCCCGCTTCGCGCTGACCACTCCGCCGCCCGTCACGCTCGCGTCCGATGCTGTCGATTGGCTGTGGACGGCTTATGGGGCCAACCTGCGCGCCGCACTCGATCACCTCTACGAAGTCTTCCAGCGCTGCCACGTCCCCGCCGTGCTGTGCGCCAGAGACCTCGCCGCCATCTCCCTCATTCGCCCGGATCGACGATAATCGGCTGTTCAACCTTGATGTCGCGTCCCATCGGAATATCCACCGCCACCGTTAGCGACCACACGATGGTGATGAAATGCCCGGCGTAGCTCCATGGCTGAGGCGGCAGCGTGAAAACAAACTGGTCTCCGACCTGCTGCCGTGCCCGCAGCGAATCCGACGCCAATACTTTGCGGGCGATCACGATCCCATCACGCGTGCCCTTGCCCTCGGTGTGCCATTCCAACTGCACCTCGACCCCCCGACACCGTACATCTTCGCGCGCCTCGACCTGCACCACCCCTTTGATCGTATCCCCTGGCCGGTAGCGCCGGAAGCCGTCGAGGTCCACCTCTCCATCTTCTAGCTTATACGTCACGAAAAGCCGCTCATGGTCAATGGTGCTCATACCCGCCGCCCTTCCGCCATCACGCTGAACTCGACCTCGTCCTTGACCTTGTGCGGCCATCGCGGCAGCCCGATTTCGGCTACGACATACCAGCGCAGCTTGTTGTTGGGGTAATCAAAGCTGTGCATG
>DAOUFU010000022.1:0-5675 GCA_034429275.1 Anaerolineae bacterium
GCCAAAGGCATCCCCGTTGCTGCATCCCATACGCGCACCGTATGATCACTGCTCGCCGAGGCCAGCCGATCTCCATCAGGCGACCAGACCACGTTCTTCACCCAATCCGTGTGCCCCTCCAGGACGGCTAGCGCCGCCCCTGTTGCTGCATCCCATACGCGCACCGTGTTATCAGCACTCCCCGAAGCCAGCCGCGCCCCATCCGGCGACCAAACCACATCCCAAACCATCGCCATGTGCCCCTCCAGAGCGGCTCGCGCCGCTCCTGTTGCCGCGTCCCATTCTCGCACCGTGCCATCAGTGCTCGCCGAAGCCATCTGTGTCCCATCCGGCGACCAGACCACACTCCAAACCGCCGCCGTGTGCCCCCCCAGGACTGCCAGCGGCGCACCCGTTGCCGCATCCCATACTCGCACCGTGTTATCAGCACTCCCCGAAGCCAGGCGCGTCCCGTCCGGCGACCAGACCACGCTCGACACCAGATCTGTGTGTCCCATTAGAACGGTTGCCGACTCGAATGTCTCGGCAGCAACTGCCACACCGTTAGCCGACTCGAATGTCTGCGGTAGCGATGTGTCAGCACTACCACCAGCTTCATCTTGGCTGACCTCGTTTTTGCTGTCGCTGCCACCGCACGCGGCCAACGCCAGCGATGCACCAATCAGCAGGATCAGCAGCAGCAAACTGGACTTGCGATGCACAAACATTCTGTTCTCCTTCACGGTTAGCAAATCTCCTTCGCGGTTGATGATCGGATAGTGATAGTTGTGAACTGGCATGGTATAGAAGTGGCTTAACTGCCTGGCACGTTCCACAATCGCACGGTGCCATGAAAGCCTGTTGTGGCAAGCCATTTCCCATCTGGTGACCAAGCCACTGCTAGCGTTCCCTCTGTCTGCCCATCGATAACTGCCAACGTTGCTCCCGTCGCAGCATCCCACACCCGCACTGTACAGTCACTACTCGCCGAAGCCAGCCGCAGCCCGTCAGGCGACCAAGCCACGCTTTCCACCGCCGACGTGTGCCCATCCAGGACAGCCAGTACCGCTCCCGTCGTCATATCCCACACCCGTACCGTGTAGTCATAGCCACCCGAAGCCAGCCGTGTCCCATCCGGTGACCAAGCCGCGCTCAGCACCCAGCCCGCGTGCCCCTCTAGAACGGTCGCCGACTCGAATGTCTGCGGGGGTGTGATGTCGCCCGGCACATTCCACAGCTGTACAGTGCCATCTGTACCTCCGGAGAGCTGGTGAAACTCCCGCGCTTCTTCTGCCGCATCCTGGACAGTCTGATCGGTAGCCTGGTAGCTCAGGTCATACACCACGATCCGCAAAGCAGCGCGTTGTTCCTCGGGCAGAGCAGCCAGCGGTGAGTTGTGGAACAGTTCTTCCGGGAGTCCGATCGAACGTCGTTCATGTACTGCTGTGTCGATCACCAGGCCGCTTTCATTATCAACCCAATACATCGCGTTGTACTCGTAGTAGTATTCCAGGGGCACGTCCCCTTCCCAGGTCTCAAAAAAACCAGGCATCGCATTCTTGATCAGGTCCGGCATATCACTCGCGGCGATCAATCCGAGAAACTGCTCTTTAGAGAATACCAGTGGAAGCTGCATCTGCTGAACCACCGCCGGATCAATCACGTGGGGCCCGCCACTGGCCGTGAATAGGGATAGAAACATACCGCTGCGTTCGTGCATCTCCCAACCGTCATATGTGAGCGTTACAGCGATGCGAAGATCATCCGACCACATGGTATAGTCACGCGGCTGCACAGATGGGGGCCAGTCAATGGGAACCAGGCCCTCGCCATCCCACAACCCTATCTGTCCCGCCCATGCGACCGGAAAATCGCGTACAAGCTCCATCGTACGGGTATCAATCGGATAGTGGGCCACACGGTGCAAGAGCGGTTGTCCAGACCAGCTTAGCTCTTGGTCATTGCGAACAAGCGCCAGCGTACCGGCTGTGTGATCTACCAGGCTGTAACTACTCGCCAACGAGACGGGAATATCGCGCAAAAACTGCAACGTGCTGGGGGATAATATCACTTGCCCTATGCCATCATAAGTCCGTACTCTCTTGAGCGAGGCTTGCTGCGAAATGGGAGGTGACTGAACAGCACTTTCTGTCGGCAGCACATTCAAATAGGCTTCAAGGCCGTGCTGCCAGAGTTGCCAGTGTTCGTGAGGAATAGGAAATTCCGAAACGAAACAAGGGAGGTCAGGTATATTGAAGGGTTCAGGGGCCGGGCCATCATTCACGACATACCGTGCTTGCTGATAGTCTCTGTAGGCTTGTTCAGCGCGCTGTTCCTGGCAAGTTTTCTCTGCGGCAACTGGGACGGGGTCGGAAGAGAAAACCACATGCAAATATTGCGGCCCTTCAGGAAAGGAGGCAGCAAAACCGCCCAAGGTGATGACGTTGACTCTGCTGAGACGGTCCAAACGGTCGGGATATCTTATCGTGAACTCCCTCAACGCGGCTGAAGTGATCGCGGCTCCCTGGCTGTGGGCAACGATCGTCACCTCATGATCGTACAACAGCAAATAGGTCAGCAGGGTGTCAACAGCTGGGTTTGTTACGCGCGATCGTTCAAGCCCTAAGCCTTGTCTCAAGTCGGCTAAGGCTTGAGCGATATCAGGGAGCCACCCTTCAGTCGCATTGTAAATACCGATCACATCAAGGCCGGAAAAGACATTCGATACTCGTATCAGTCCATCCTTATGTCCCGGAGCGTCCGTCAGTATTCCATTTACGAAAATCACATCCGCATCCGCGGCCTTGATGGGCTTCAATGAGGTTAAGATACCATCACGGTAGTCCTTTGGGGCCTGCACGACCTCCAAATCGAACTGGGCGAGTGTAGCCCCTGGTATCAATAGACTGACGAACAGAACAACAGCGATCAGACGGAGAGCGTTCTTGGTCATCACACTTTCCTTCATACTCAAAAGCCCGCGTGAGAGTCAGATCAAAGCGGGATCATCGCTACTCCAGGACAGGAAGGCCGCTGATGTCGTCCGAACTGGACACCAGGAAGTTGGCAATCCAGCCCTCAGTGCCATCGACTGTGATGGCTAGCCAGCTACTATCAGCATTTCGACCTCGGATCTGAATCTCTGCTCCAGGTGCGACGGTAGTCACGATGCTGGCGTTTGTGCTGGGGCCACTGCGAATGTTGGCATTCGAATCACCCACAATGCTACCGGTCAGGCTTTCGTTGCCGTTGACGCGCAAGATGAAGTCTCCCGTCGATCCCTCATTGAACGCGTAGACGACAGCCTTCAACTCTTGATTTCCGGGAAGTTGATCGATGCGGGCGCTGAGGGTGGAAGAACTGATGTCATCATTGAGGGCGATCAAATTACCCGCGCTGTCATAGACGATGAGAACGGGGTCTAACGTACTGCCTTCTGCCGGATCAACGAGCACGCTGATGTATTCCTGGTCCCCTGGTGGTATGGAGAAGGCTGCTGCTGGCGTGATCTGGTCGATGGTCGCGGCCAGGTCTTCATCGAGGGCGAGCGATGCGGATGGTTCAGGGTTCGGCAGATTGGCCAGTGCCCCAATCGCCTGACACGCCGGACAGGTGCCATCCGCGCGGATGATCGCCATTCCAGAAAAGGAATCCCCATTGGTGCTGACGTTATCAATATACTGCACAATGACAAGCGCAATCCGACTATCATCCCTGGCAATCAGAACAGCATCGCGCAGCCATTTGGCTTGTTGAGTAACGCTTGTATTCCTGGCAAAAGCAAGATAATCCGGCCACGTCGCCTCATAGCCTTCAGCGGACAGATAACCCAGTCCGGTGAAGCACAGCGGAATGTCCTCCTCAGCGAAGGGCGCTGCGGCACGCTCGATCATCGTTGGGAAAAAACGGGTCGCGTAATCGCCTCTAGGATCGCCGCTGGTCTGCGCAGGACTGACAATCCCATCAATGTACATCACTCCGATGCAGTCCGCGAAATCAGCGGCACCGGCCTCCGCCATCTGCTGGGCATATACATCATCATTGCAGCCCATGTCGGTGCAGTCCGCTGCGCCAAAGAAGCCGGTAGGGTTCAATGCGCCGGTGATCACCAAAATGTCTGGGTTGACAGCCTTGATTGCAGTATGAGCTTGGGCCAATAACGAAACATAACGCACACTGTCGATTTGTCCTGCGGTGTTCATGGCGGTCCAAACCTCGATACCGTCTGGACCGAGCGAGGCGACTTTTTCCACAAATTCGGCAAACACCGGGAAATAATCGTCACCCATAACTGCTATCTCGGCGGGATCACCAGTAACAGTCAGTAACACCTTGAAACCGGCTTGATGCCCCTGCTCGATGAAGTCTCGGATAGGAACAAGATCGGCATCTTGTCCACTCCCAATCCACGCCTTGACCCATGTCATTCTGGCAGACTGCATGGCGCTAATGGTGTCGGGCTGCAAATTGAAAACGTAACCTCCCACAGGCAGCGGAAGTGCGGTGTCGCCCAGGTTCGTATCACCCTGCGCATAAACGACTTGGATGCTTAGAAGACCAAGTAAGAGAAGTGATATGAGTTTTCTGTATACCATGTTTCGTTCTCCATAAAACTAAACGATATTAAACGCATTATACTTTGATTTACATCCTGTGTACTACTACTCTACAAATCATATGTGACCAGGCCGGGTGTCCCGTTGAAATGCTGGCAAAAGCAGGTTTTGCTCGCACATGTTTAGGGGCAGATCAACACCAGCGTCAGGCTGCTTGAGGGGAAAACCGTAAAACTGCTCTCGAAGGCTGTCGGGTTTACATCCCCAAAACCGTAATTCTACAGCCTGACGGGAAGACCAGTCTGATATGCTGTTGAGAGTGCAATTCGTGCTGAAAACAGGGGCGGCCAACCATGACCGATCACGACCAACTCACGCTTGACGATATCGCCTACACCGCCGACGTCAACATCTTCCTCAAAACCCTCGCCCGGATCATTGCTCGGCTGCTTGGCCAGAGCGAGTCGGCCAACGATAATGGAGCACACGAGGCCGATCATCGCGGCCAATCGGACGAAAAGGAGTAGACCATGAGAGTAGTGAGTTACGTTCGCGTCTCACGCGAAGAACAGGTCGAAGGCTGGAGCCTGGACGCCCAGCGCGACCAGTGCGCGGACCTGGCCGCCCGGCGCGGCTGGAACCTGGTGCAGGTCTTTGAGGAACCGGGTCGCTCGGCCAAGACCGATCTGCGTCCCACCTTCCAGCGCATGATGAGCCAGGCCGAAGCCAAACGCTTTGACGTGATTGTCGTGCATAAGCTGGATCGTTTCAGCCGCAGCCTGGCAGATGTTGTGCGCAACGTTGCCCGGCTGAAAGAGGCCGGGGTCGGGCTGGTCTCTGTGTCAGAACCCTGGCTGGATACCACTACCCCACAAGGTGAATTCATGCTCTACCTGTTCGCCCTACTGGCTCAGTGGGACAACGAAAACCGCGCGCGGGAAACCGCGAAAGGCAAGCAGCAGCGCGCCAAAGAGGGCTACTGGAATGGTACGCTCAGCTTCGGGTACATCACCCTGCGTGATCTGCGGAGCGCCCTGTGGCGCATCGGCGAGCAGCACGACGCCGGAGAAATCGAGGAATCAGTCTACGCAGCGCGCAGCGAGGAACTGGAAAACTACCTGGACCAGTGGCACGACCGCA
>DAOUFU010000023.1:0-3543 GCA_034429275.1 Anaerolineae bacterium
CTCGTAGAACTGCGTCCGCGACACCCCGCGCTGGCGACAGGCTTCCCGCACGTTCCCCAGTCGCTCGGCCAGCTCCAACACACTCAACCGTTGACGGGCCAGTTTGTCTTCTGCGTTCATGTTCACTCCTCTCCTGTGGTTCTACTCTACTGCTGTTCGGAGAGAAGGCTAAGAATACACGTCAGGGAGCATCACCACAGCACCCACCGGCAGCAGATCAAACACCGCTGCTATAGCGGCCATGCCAGAAGCAAACGCCACAGCCTTTCCAGACTCCAGTCCGCCGACGATATCTTCGAGGGCTTCCCAGGTTGGCGTACCATCATCACGAGAGTACACGCGCCCCCTGCCGATAATGAAGTTGGATGCGGGGATTGGCGGCACATTCAGCGGAGCACCCGGTTCAGAGACACGGCCTGCTGAGACGAGCCACGATTCCGTTTTGATGCCGGAGAGGGATTTTTTCCATTTTTCGAATTCCTCCAGATGAACCAACCTATCCGCAAATTTCTGGGCGCAGTACGGTCGAGCACGTTTTCAGTGTGCAGAAAATCCAGTCGCGACTCTGGTACAATAACTGAAACAGGTCTTGCTTTGTGCTGTTTTTGAGATTGCACTCATTGTCGAATACAGCGATTGACTCCGGTACAGATTCGCAGGAACGGGTTGATCATGGTGATTCGCATGAACGAAAGCGATTTGTTGGAGACCATTTCAAGAGTCTATCATATCGCTGTGCTCGTCTACGACACGAACGGGATGATCCTGGAGCGGTTTTCGCCCAACCCGGAAAGCGATGAGATTCTGTTTATCGTTTCGCATTGCAAAGAACAGTTGCTCGATTTGTGCGCGCAGACCCGGCAGCCGCAAATCGTTACCAGTGAGATCAACCAACTTTGGGCAGGTCTGCCTGTTCTTGGCGGGGATACGATTACCCGATTGATTGTGCTCGGTCCGGTCCACACATCTGAGTATTCGAAAAATGTAGCGATTGACTATGTTCGTTCCTATCATTTCTCAATCCAGCACAAAGATGAATTGCTGGAGGCGCTCAGCCAGACTCCTGTCTGCCCCTATGTGGAGTTGACCAAGCTGCTGTCAATCATTTATTCCTTGGTTTATGGCGAAATCCTAGACACGTCTTCATTGACCATTTCGGGCCTGGTCAAAGATCAGTTCACGTTTGCGGGCGAGTTACACACCTATCTAGAACGCCATCTCGATGTCGACGACGATGCTCATCTTGACTATGATTTTGAACAACATCTCATGGAATGTGTTCGGGAGGGAAGGCTCGAAGCGCTGAAACGGCTTCTTCGAACTGCGTCATACAACCAGGCAGAAATCCACAATAGCGACGATCCGATACGGCAATGGAAAAATTCCTTCATCATTTTGGTCACCCTGATAACGCGGGCCGCTGTTGAAGGGGGGTTTAACCCTCAAATCGCCTATTCTTTGAGAGACCTTTACATTCAGCGGGTTGAAACTATGCATAGTTTTCCCGCGATTTTACAGCTGCATCGCGAGATCTTATACGAAGTCACTATGCGGATGAGTGAACGTAAGCGTATGCGGGACTACTCAAGGCTTGTGAATCAATGCTGCGATTATATTGAAGAACACATACGAGAAAAGCTGCTGATCACGGATTTGGCAGCGTTTGTCGGGTTTAATGCTCACTATATTTCCAGGAAATTTAAGGAAGAAACCGGGCAGTCGATCAAAGACTATATCAAGGAGGCCAAGGTAAATGAAGCGAAATCTCTTCTTAAGTATTCGAGGTTATCTTTGAGTGAAATCAGCGAGCTGCTCTCATTTAGCACGCAGAGTTTCTTCACCGAAACCTTCAGACGGGTGACCGGCGTCACACCTGCACAATATCGCAAATCTGGAGGGGAGTCGGATTAATCCTCTTTTCATACATCTGGCCCCGCAGTCCCACCCCCTTTATTGCCTCTGATCCACCTCTTGATCCGTTTGCGTTGCATGGCAGCCAATTCTCTTCAGCCGGTTGGTTATTTGAATTTGCCATGTTCAAAAAATGATAAAAATGTGAGATTTATGATATACAACCTTCTTTTCTGCCCTTATATTTTAGATAGAATGCCATAAAAATTGAACATGGCCAGAGGTTTTTTGTTGCCTGACAACACTCGCAAATGTCCTTACAGACGCCCCCTTGTCAAAGCATGGGACAGGCAACAAATGGTAATCCGTGCTTATGCCAAAAGTTAAAAACGCCCCTTAGCATTTTCTGGGAGGTGAGGGTAGTCCCAACCGATCATCATTCTATGGTTCATCAGACCGGTCGCCGCTTTTAGTGCTGTCGAAGTCCAGTCAAGAAACTATTACAGGAGAATAATGATGTCCAAAAGAACTCTCACTATCGTTTGCCTGATCATCATCCTGCTGCTATCGGCCTCTATTGGTGGAATCGCTGCCCAGGATTCCAGCGACGCACTTGTCACGATATCCGGGTCGGGCAACGCGGCTTCAGTACGCAACTTCAACCCCTTTTCGCGAACCGCCATGTTCTGCAACGCCAACTGTGCCTATGAACCATTAATGATCGTCAACGGAATCACCGGTGAGATCGTGCCTTGGCTGGCAACTGGCTATGAGTTCAGTGATGATGTCATGACCCTCACTCTCTCGCTGCGTCAGGGCGTGCTCTGGTCCGATGGCGAACCGTTCACGGCTGATGATGTTGTCTTCACCTTCAACATGTTGCGAGACAAAGCGGGTTTGCAGGCGACAGCAGCGGCGGCGATGGGCGCACAGACTGGATACGTCGATACGGTTACTGCACCGGATGCACAGACAGTAGTGTTCACTTTCAAACGGCCAAACAGTCTCGCGCTTTACGATCTCGTTGAAACGAACATTGTGCCGGAGCATATCTGGGGCAGCATCGAGGACCCGGCTGCGTTTACGAACGAAAATCCTGTCGGCACCGGGCCATTTACTGAGGTCACCAATTTCACCCCTGAGCAGTATGAAGTCCACCGCAACCCGAACTATTGGCGGGCTGATGAGGTTGACTTCGACGGTTTCAAGGTGGTGCAGGGCCTATCGGCAGACGCGCAGAATCTGGCTATCGTCAACGGCGATTACGATTGGACTGGTGCCCCGATTCCGAACCTGGATGCGGTCTATGTGGCTCAAGACCCTGAGCACCGCGGCTACTTCTTTCCACAGACAAATACCGGTGTTGCTCTGATGCTGATGACGGAAAAAGCGCCGTTCAATGATGCGAATGTTCGCAAGGCAATCAGCATGGCAATCGACCGCCAGTTGATCGTTGATATCGCCATGTCGGGCTACACCAAACCGGCAGACGTCACGGGCCTGAGCAACTTTTTCGCATCCTGGAAAGTAGATGATCCCCGCGCGCTGGGTACCTGGACAGACTACAATGTGAAGGAAGCTAATCGGCTGCTTGATGAGGCCGGATTTGAGAAGAGCGGTGATGTACGTGTGCTCCCTGATGGCACGCGGATGGAATACGATATCGATGTTGTCAGCAATTTCATCAACCAG
>DAOUFU010000024.1:0-14360 GCA_034429275.1 Anaerolineae bacterium
GGATGGAGAAAGCCGGGCATGGTTCAGATTTTCATCAGTTACAGCCGCACCGATGAAGACTTCGCGCGCCGCCTTGCCGCCGACCTGGACAGCATGGGCGCGCGCATCTGGATCGATGTGGACAGCATCCCGCCGGGAGTCAACTGGAGCACCGCTGTCCAGCAAGGGTTGGATGCCTGTGACGTATTGATCCTGATTATCTCGCCCGCTTCGATGGCCTCATCCAATGTCGTCGATGAATGGCAATATGCGCGCGATGAACACAAGCCGATCATTCCAATCCTCTGGCAACCTGCCGGGCGCATCCATTTCCAACTGCGACGCATCCAGCATATCGATTTTCACCTCCAGCCCTACGAGCGCGCCCTGGGGCAACTGCGCGCCCGCCTGCTCGATCATGACGATACGCTGGGGGATTTACCGTCCCTTGCGCCGGATTCAGACAAAACCCTCAACATGCGGCGCATCACGCCTCGCACGGCGCGCCGCCTGGTCAGTCTGCGCACCATCGAGGGCCATCGCGCCAGTGTCACCTGTGCTGCCTTCAGCCCCGACAGCACCCTGATCGCGTCCGGTTCCGAGGATAAAACGGTGCGGCTGTGGTACGCCGGCCAGCGCCGGCGCATCAAGATGATGATCGGGCACGAGAAGCCGGTCAACGCGCTGGCCTTCAGCCCCAGTGGGCTGATGCTGGCCTCGGCTTCCGACGATCGCACCATCCGCTTGTGGCATGTGTCCAAGCGCTATTGTATCGCGGCCCTGCGTGGGCACACTGCCCCGGTAACTGGCGTCGCCTTCGGCCCGGATGATTCCCTGCTGGCTTCGGCCTCCGAAGATGGCTCGATCCGGCTGTGGAACGCGCTCAAACATACACCGGTTGCGGTTCTGGAAAAACAAGAAGATCCGGTTACGGCATTGAGCTTCAGCCCGGATGGCGCACGCCTGGCCGCCGCGAGCGGCCTCAGCCTGCGCGTGTGGGATGTCGGCGGGCGGAGTGTTCTGGATGCCCATGACCTGCCCGACGAGGCGCGATGTATCGCCTTCAGTCCCGATGGCGCGTTGCTGGCCATCGGGCTGGCCGATCACGGGCTGCTGGCGCTTTCTGTCCACAACCCGGATGAGAGAACTGGCCCAGCGCTAACTTTGCTGAGCCAGATCGACTACGCCGATTACAACGCGCGCTGCGTGCGAGGAGTCGCCTTTGCACCCAATGGCGGCCTGCTGGCCATGGCCTCGCTGGATGGAATGCTGCGCCTGTGGAAAACCGATGATCTCCGCCAGGGCAAAAGTCCGCGCGCGCTCAAGGCGCTGCACGGTCATGAGGGCGGCGTAACGGCGGCAGCCTTCAGCGCCGATGGCACGCTGCTGCTTTCGGCCTCGCATGATGGCACACTGCGGCTGTGGAATGTGGAGCGCTGAACGGAGCCGCCCACCGGTATTTTTTCCTGCACCTCACATCAGCGATGCTTTGCTGCGAGTCTTTTGAAGCTCAAAGCTCATCGTGCGCTGCGAGAGTAGATCGAGCGAGATATCGATCACTTCGCGCGCTTCGTCCGGCGTGGTCGTGCCAATGGTGACCATATCCTGCTCGCGGATGGTGGACCAGACGAAAGCCAACCCTACCACTGGTTGGAGCCGCCCTGCCGCCAGCGGCTTGATCGTCATCACCGGTTTGTGCGCGTTCTGAATGACGCGCATCACCCAATCCACCTCGACCTGCATCAGGAACCCCAGCGAGTTATACAACTGGATATAGGTCTCGACATCTGCCCCGGTTTTGTCGGCATAGATCAGCGACTCAGGCATATGAGTTGAGAGTCCGGGGATCATGCCGCGCTCGCGGATCATTCGGGTATACCGGTCCAGGTTGCGGATTTCGCCGGTCATGCGGTCGGTCAACGCATCTGTCACGCACTGGTGCGGCAGGCAGAAGGTCGCACCTAACGCTTTGGTCCGGTCTAGCACATGCTCCGGGTTTTCTTCATCCCGTCCGCCCGGCATGATGTTGAAGCTCGGCGTCAGGATGCGGATCATGGCGCAGCCGGCGCGCTGCTCAGCTTCGCGGATTGCTTCCTCCAACAAGGGAGAGAGGGGAGCCATCACGGCATCAACGCCGCGCTCCAAAAACACGGTGAGAATATCGGCGATGCGCTGACGGGTCTGATACTCTTTGATAAATTTATCTTTCGCCAGCGAACAATGCGAGTAACCCAAAAACCAGTTGGTGCCAACGATCAGGCGGGGAAGGCTGACGCCGCCCACCAGGGTGCGGGGAAAGGGGGTCATGATCGGGCATCCTCATCATAAACATTTCATGCACAGCGGCAAACGATAGTGTCCTGAATTGTGGCACGACATCTCTCAGGAATCAAATGCATGGTTCCCCTGGCGGGTTACGCAATGCGTCCTTTGCTCGTCCTGTGTGGTAAGAAGCGCGACAAAACCGCGGTGTAACTTGTGACGTTATGTCTCGCTAGTCGGGGAAATCGGTAGGATGGGTTTCCCGCTCTGGGTGCAGGTCCGCAGAGCGGATGCGGCGCATGAACTCTATGAGGCGAGGCCAAAACATACTGAAGACCTACCCGGTTTTTATGTTAATACAACACCTTATACATTGCAGGAAGGGTGTTTTAATCGTAAAATGACGAGGGATTATCCTGTTCTCTAGAGGTGTAGAAACAATCGTATGAGCAGCGTGGGGCATCCGTGGTGTGGCAAATATCACACCTATGCCCGATTATGCTATAGTTTTGGTGAAGCATGAAGCTGGTCTAGATAATGGCCTGAGGCCATCGACAGGTTTCCAGCTTGCGATTTGGGCCAAGTCCGACTCGGGGAACCGAATGAGCATACGGGTAGCGGGTGAGAAGAGATGATAAGTATGTCGGGCAGCACTGCACCTCAAGTGGATCACATCCTGGTCGTTGCCAAAGATTCAGAGTCGCGCGATCTGCTGATTTCCACCCTGATGATGGCTGGGGGCTACAGAATTACCCAGGCGAGCAGCTTCGAAGAAGGATTGAATATGCTGCTTGCACATCAGTTCTCCCTGGCCCTGGTCGATGTCCAGCTCCCAGACTTAAGCGGAATCGACCTGCTCACCGTCGTGAACTCGCTGCGAAACCAGGTGCCGGTGATCCTGGTCGATGACCAGGTGTCGGCAAAGTCCGCCATCGCCGCTTTCCGCCTCGGTGCAATCGACTATGTCGCCAAACCGATCAATCTCGACTTTGTGCTGATGCGTATCGACCGCGAGCTGCGGCTGGCGCGCAAAGCACCGCTGGCCGTCTTGCACAAGTCCGATCCCATCGCCGATTCCCCAGCCGCCGAAATCAATCAGAGCACGTCTCAGCCACCATCGACCGCCCTGATCATCCGGCGCGACCAGTTCGAGGCCATCAACAGCATTCTGACCGATCTGTTCGTCCAGTTGAAGGCACAGTTCGTCGGGCTGGTCGATTCCCGCCAGAACCTGATCGGCGCAGCCGGACGGCTGGAAAACGCCGACCTGATCCTGCTCACCAAAGCGATCAGCCTGGATACTTCCGCCTCCAAGCCCTTGTTGGACCTGGTGGGCGAGACGAACTTCCATACCACCCACTTCGCCGGGGAAAAGAACGGAGTCTACATCATCGAGTTCGGCCAGCAGCGGAACGTGTCGATGATCGTGATCTGCACGGTAGATGTCAAGCTGGGCATGGTGTGGCACTATACCAAGCGGGCCGCTTTGAGCGTCATGGATATCCTGAACAATCGCAGCGGTGACGCGGAGCCTTCTGCCGCTGTTAACACGAACGGGAATGCCTCGGCTTAGTACGGCTGTTTAGTGCGGCTGTGGCCCGACTTCACCGGCCTCACCGCACCCCTTTTCCGCCGGAGATGTTTTCGATGGCTCGCCGCGAGCTGTCCCCTGCATCTCCCATATCTTCCTCGGCGAACCGGTAGTCGTTGAGTCGCACATATTCGGCCAGGTCAGCTTGCAATTGAGACCAGATCGCCTGCTGTGCCGTCAACAGAATCGCTTTGGGGGCCATCAGGCCAGGCAGCAGCATCACCTGCCGGACATGGGGAAGGCATAGTCCCGCAGATTGCCCAAAGGCGCGGGCGTAATCCTCTTGAACCAGGTGTTCGAGCAGGTTGCGCAGCAGCGCTTCCTCGACTCGGGTACGGTGGATACAGGCCGGGCATTCTGCCCGCGCTTCGAGCGCCCTGGCCGCCTGCGCTAGCTGACGCCGCCCGCTGTCTGGCTTCACCGGCCCCATATCATCCAGCAAATGGCGCAGCATCCCCGAATACAAGATTGCAACGCCCAGCGCACTTGCCGAAAAGCGCTCGCGGATATGCCAGCCGTGCGTGGGACAAAAACCACGCGCCGCACGAATAGCTTCATGCGTGGGCACCTCGTTCACATATTCATACAGCAGGCTGCTCAGGTAGTGATGCACGCTGTCATCCACCAGGCGGCATACGGGGCAGCCCGGCTGAGCAAACGCAGCCAGTAGATTGTGGGCATGGGCAGACAGTTTCATCGCGGGTTCCTGTTCGCTGGGCAAGACAGGCGCATTATACCGCAGACTCGCCAGCAAACCGGCAGTTGTCAAGTGCGGGTTGTTCGGGTAAGATTACATATAACCACTGCGGGCATGGTGTAGCGGTAACACAACAGCCTTCCAAGCTGTTGTCACGGGTTCGAGTCCCGTTGCCCGCTCTCGACGTCTGGCCCTGCCGGACGTTTTGCTTCAGGGCCTATAGCTCAGCGGTTAGAGCAGCCGGCTCGATCAAGTGTGCCTACGTCGTCCCCAATGTGCGATAGGGTACCCTTGCGCGGGCTGCCCGGCGAGCAATTGCCGGGTGATTCCTGCCAAAGTCGGGGAAGCCTACGTCTCGTACATAGCACGGGATAGGGTAATCCCGAACCAAGCCCCCAGGCGTCAACGTTTGGGGGAAGGTGTAGAGACTGTACGACAGGCCCCCATCAGGGAATTCCGTGATGGGGTGAAGAGACAGTCCAGCCCACGAACTCGAAAGGGGCCGCGAAAGCGGTGGTGGGATGCATAACCGGTCGGTCGCAGGTTCGAATCCTGCTAGGCCCACACCATTTGAGGTGAAATGAACCAGCGATGTTAGCGCTGGTTCTTTCTTTTTGGGGCAGAAAAACGGCCCTCACTGCCTGGTTGCGCTTCAAGCGAGTTTGCTACAATCTTTTTACAACTTGCTTGACACAAATCCCAATTTATGATGTAATACGGATACGTGTATACGAATGCGTTTTTTGTGACTCAGCCATCACTTAGTTTTTATGTCGTGCATCGAAACTGGAAGGAGGTGACATCCTCGGAAACCGTCTGGCAGAAAGGCCGCGGTAGGCAGTTTCTGGTGCCAGTCTTAACTCCGGCCCCCTGTGGCGGGTTCCCCCCAACAATCTATCTGGTTTACTTTACCCCTCAACCCCCTGGTTCAAGTTATTGCATGCAATAGGAGAATATAATGGCTAAGCGTTTGACTTTGATCAGCCTGTTAGTGGTCCTCACCGTCATGGCGCTGGTCTTCTCGGTTTCCGCGCGGAGCCTGGAAGCCCAGGACGCCACCCCGGTCCCGACCAATACCCCCGTCGTGATTGGTACCGGCGGCGGCATCGAGATCTCGTTCTGGAACGGCCTGACCGGTTCGGACGGCGTGACCCTCAACGAAATGCTGGCCAAGTTCGCTGAAGAGAATCCCGGCATCTCTGTGACGGTCGAAATGATCGCCTGGGCCACCCTGTATCAGAAGCTCCAGACGGCGTTCGTGGCCGGCACCGAGCCGGATGTCTTCCTGCTCCACGCCTCTGAAATCCCGATGTTCGGCGTCTTCGGCGTGCTGCGCGACATGGGCGATCAGTATACCTCCGGTGGTGGCTGGCTCCCCGATGATGACATCTCGGCAACCACCATGGAAGGCATGATCTACGAAGGCAAGATCTACGGTATCCCGCTGGACAACCATGGCCGCGGCCTGTGGATCAACCTGGATATGTTCGAGAAGGCCGGTATCGACACCGATCCCGCTTCTCAGCCGACCACCTATGAAGGCTGGGTCGAACTGTTCCAGAAACTGACGCTGGATGCCAATGGCAACAACGCCCTGTCGCCCGACTTCGACCCCGAAAATGTGGTCCAGTGGGGTTACACTGTGGGTGAGTGGCCCAACGTGAACTTCATTGCCGGTCTGTATCAGGAAGGCGGTTCGTTCCTGAGCGAAGATGGCAAGAAAGTGACCGTCAATTCCGAGGCTGGTATCACCGCGCTGCAGAAGCAGGTTGACCTGGTCTACAAGTATCATGTCTCGCCGCCCGCGGCTGGCTTCGACACCTGGCAGGGCTTCGGCGCTGGCACGGTTGCCGTGCTGCCCACCGGCACCTGGTACCGCAACCAGTCCCTGCTGCAGACAGACATCCGCAGCACCGCCTGGCCCAACTGGCAGTTTGGCCCCAAGAAGGCCACCTGGTTTGGCGCTCACACCTTCATGGTTCCCACCAGCACCACCGGCGAGAAACTGGATGCCGAGCTGGCCATGATCAAGTGGGTCAGCGAGCACCAGGTTGACTGGGCCGCTTCCGGCCAGGTGCCTGCTCGCCTGTCGGCTCAGGCCGCGCTCGACCCGGTGAACTACTACTCGAACGTGCTGCTCGGCAAGACCTTCGCGGAATATGGCGTCCAGGATCCCCGGACTACCGTGACGCAGGAAATGCTCGCTTACCTCGACTCTGAGCTGAGCGCTGCGCTCAACGGCATGAAGACCCCCGAGCAGGCCCTGAACGACGCGGCAGAACGTATGCAGGAAGCGCTCGATCGCGGCTAACGGTCGCGCTGCAAACTCTGGTAAGACCATGTGGGGCGGATCGCCGATCTGCCCCACATCCTTCTTGACATCGCCGTGCGGATGATGTGGATCGCGGCACTCCATTACTAACAAAAAAGCATATATCGCCGTCTATTCTTCATGGGGATGGATCAAGCGACTTTCTGAGGCATTTTGAAGAGGACAAGTGAGCGTATGTTTAACATCAATGCGCGGCTGGCCAGGCCCAGATGGCTCCCCCATTTCTCTGTCAGCCTGAAGACCAGGGAGGTGATTGTGGCCTATCTTTTCCTGGCCCCCTTCCTGAGCTTCTTCTCGGTATTCTTCGTTCGTGCCGTCATCTCAGCCATCAACATCAGCTTCTATAACTGGCGGCTCTTGCGCCCTGCACGGCCTTATATCGGCCTGGACAACTACCGCGAGCTGATGCGCGACGACGTGTGGTGGACCGCCCTTCAGAACACATTTACATTTACGATTATTACGGTGATTGGGACTACCGTCGTGGCACTGGCGGCAGCGCTCGCCGTCACTCAGCGCATTCGTGGCGGGGGGTTCTTCCGCGTCCTGCTCTATATCCCCTCGTTGCTCTCGGTAGGTGCGGTCGGTCTCGTCTGGGTCTGGCTGCTCAGCACCCAGTTCGGCGGCATCAACTATGGCCTGAGCT
Source organism: Anaerolineae bacterium (assembly GCA_034429275.1). GTDB lineage: Bacteria > Chloroflexota > Anaerolineae > Aggregatilineales > Aggregatilineaceae > DAOUFU01. Next base: position 7,508 of record DAOUFU010000024.1, read on the forward strand.
TCTTGGGAATCAAGCCGATCAACTGGCTGGGAGACCCGAAATTGGTGTTACATGCCCTCAGCCTGACGACGGGCTGGTGGGGGTTCGGCTTCCCCATGCTGATCTTCATCGCTGGCTTGCAGGGTATCCCCGAACACCTGTATGAAGCCGCCCGGATCGACGGGGCCAATTCCTGGCAGGTTCTGTTCCGCATCACCCTTCCCCTGCTGCGCCCCACCATCCTGTTTGTGACGGTCACCGGCGTGATCGCCCAGTTCCAGGTCTTTGGGCAGCCCTATATTATGACAGGCGGCGGACCAGGCCGCGCATCGTACACGGCGATCTATTACCTGTATCAGGCTGCATGGGTCGCTTTCCGTATGGGCTACGGTGCGGCTGTCGCCGTGAGTATTGCGGCCATCATTGCCGTGATCACCGCCGTCCAATTCCTGGTTATTAGCCGCCGTGTTGAGTACTAAAAGGGGATCACGCCATGAACTCCGCCAACACCAGTTCCCTCAATAAAGCTTTCGACTTTATCAGGGGCACTTCCCTGTACAAGCATTTTGTGGCCTACACCTTCCTGATCTTGCTGTCGGCATTCGTGCTGTTCCCGTTAGTGATCGCGGTGTCGCAGTCCTTTATGACCAACCAGGAAGTCAACCGCTGGCCACCCAAAGTCATCCCCACCGAGCCGACGATCGAGTCCTATCGGACCGTGCTGACCCAGCAGGACCTCCGGCTCGACCTGTGGCTGCGGAACAGTTTGATCGCGGCAAGCGGCTATACCATCGCGGTGTTGATCCTCTGCGCGCCGGCGGCTTATGCGTTTGCACGACTGCGCTTCCCTGGAAACAAGATTCTGTTTGGCATCCTGCTGGCGACCATCATGGTCCCTGGGCAGGTGACTCTGATTCCCAACTTCCTGCTCATGCGAGACCTGAAATGGCTGGACACCTACTACGCGCTGGTGTTCCCTGGCGCGGCCAATGTGTTCGGCGTATTCCTGCTGCGCCAGTTCTTCATGCAGATCCCGCAAGAGTTGGAAGAAGCCGCCGTGTTGGACGGTGCCGGTTACTTCGGACGCTTCCGGCATGTGATCCTGCCGCTCTCCACCAACGCGCTGACGGCGCTGGGCATCTTTGTCTTCCTCGGCCACTACAATGACCTGTTCTGGCCGATCATCGTCACGAGCAGTCTGGAATCCCGCACGTTGCCGGTTGGTCTGTCGATTCTCAACCAGTCCTATGCCGGCCAATACCGCCCGATGATCCTGGCCGGTGCTGTCTTGTCCAGCCTGCCAATCCTGATCGTCTATATCATCTTCCAACGCCGGATCATCAAGGGTGTCGTGCTCACCGGGATGGGTGGACGCTAACCGCTGCGCGCCGATGCACCGGGGGCGTGATCACCCGCTCGACGAGGAGTTTTACCAGACCAATCGATCGTTCTTTGCAGGCGCGAAAGACCGCTGATGGTAGTGGTACGCCTGCTGCCCGGTCAATTTTTGGACAGATACTTACCTAACCTACGAGGTGACTCGAATGGCTCATTCTCAATCCGCCCATATTTACCTGGATACCAACCGCGTGATCAGCCCAATCTCGCCGCTGGTCTTCAGTGGCTTTGTCGAGCACATGGGGCGCGCAGTCTATGAAGGAATTTACGATCCCGCTTCGCCCCATGCCGACGAGCGCGGCCTGCGGAAAGACGTTATGGCGGTGCTGCGCGAAATGAACTACCGCCTGATGCGGTATCCCGGTGGTAACTTCCTCAGTGGCTACCGCTGGCTAGATGGTGTCGGCCCGCGCGATCAGCGCCCACGCCGCCGCGACCTGGCCTGGCGCTCGATCGAGACCAACCAGTTTGGCACTAACGAGTTCATGGAATTCTGCAAAGCCATCAACACCCAGCCAATGTTAGCAGTCAACCTGGGGACCGGCACCATTCAGGATGCCGCTAACCTGGTCGAATACTGCAACGCGCCGGTTGGCACGCAATACGCCGATCTGCGGGCCGCACATGGCTACCCCGAACCACACAATGTCAAGTACTGGTGCCTGGGTAATGAAATGGACGGCCCCTGGCAGATCGGCCACCTCGAAGCCGATGAGTATGGGCGGAAAGCACGTGAAGCAGCCAAGATGCTGCGCTGGCACGATCGTGATCTCAAGCTAATCCTGTGTGGTTCGTCGTCGAACAGGATGCCCACCTATCCTGAATGGGATCGCGTGGCACTCGAACTGTGCTGGGAACTGGTGGACTATCACTCCATGCACTATTACGCGAACAACCACGACAACGACACGGCCAGCTACCTGGCCTACGCCGCCGAGTTCGAGAATTTTGTCGATGCGCTGACCGGTGTTTTGCGCTACGTCAAAGCCAAGCAGCGCTCGAAACACGATGTCTACCTGTCGTGGGATGAATGGAATGTATGGTACAAAGCGGCCCGCCCGGTCGATATGGATGGCCAATGGACCGAAGCGCCGCATCTTTCCGAGGAACTCTATAACCTCGAAGATGCGCTGGTGGTTGCCCAGTGGATGAACGTCTTCCTGCGCAAGGCCGACGTGGTGAAGATCGCCTGTGTCGCGCAGATCGTCAACGTGATCTCGCCCCTGTGGACAACCCGCGACGCTGTGCTCAAGCACACCACCTTCTACCCGTTCGTGCTGTTCAGCAAGCTGGCATCGGGGGCCGCGCTCGACGTTGCGGTGAAAAGCCCGCTCTACTCCACCGCCAAATATGGCGACATGCCGCTGCTGGATGTCTCAGCATCTTATGACGAGGCCACCAACGCCCACGCGATCTTCATCGTCAACCGCAGCCAGACCGAAAGCCTGCCCGTTGAGCTGCACTGGCAAGATCGTGCGCCAAAGTCTATCAGCGCTGTATACCAGCTTGCGGGCACCGATCCTAAAGCAGCGAATACGTTCGAGAATCCCAATAACATCACGACGGTCAAGGTGGCCGCCCCTGCCGTGAATGACGGCCACGCGACGCTGGTCGTGCCGCCGCTTTCTTTCACGGCTGTCGAGGCGCATCTCGCCTGACCCATACCAGCGTAGGCAGACTCCGGCTGCCGTGTAGCTGAGCTGTCCCGGCAGCCGGAAGTACCGGATAGGCGAATAGACTTCATGAACAGACAGCGTTTTTGGCGATTTTTCCTGGTGGCACTGGTGATGGTGATCACCGCCCCACTGACGGCTTCCGGCGTCTCGCACGGTCAATCCGGCGAAGGTGAGCCGGGCGTGCTGCGCAATCCCCTGCTGGCCTATGGCGGCGCGGACCCCTGGCTGGAATATTACGACGGCAATTATTACCTTGCGACCACCACCTGGGCTTCTGAATGGACCATGCGCAAGTCCCCCACACTGGCCGGGTTGAAAACCGCCGAGCCGGTGCGGATCTACTTTGAAACAGATCCTTCGCGCTGCTGCAACTTTTGGGCACCGGAGTTTCGCCTGTTGGAAGGGCCAAACGGCCCGCGCTGGTATTTTTACTACAGCGCCGGGGTGTGGGGAACCTACGATTTCCAGCGAAGTTATGTGCTGGAAAGTGAAGGCCTGGACCCGATGGGGCCGTATACCTTCAAGGGCCGAATCTTCGACCCCAACAACGACGCCTGGTCGATTGACGGCAGTGTGCTTCAGCTCAACGGCTCGCTCTATTTCCTGTTCTCGGCCTTCCAGCGTGGGCTGCAGTCCCTGTTTATCGCGCCCATGAGCAACCCCTGGACCATCAGCGGAGAGCGCGTGCTGCTTTCCCAGCCGGAGTTTCCCTGGGAAGCTCAAAGTGGATGGGTGAACGAGGGGCCGGTCGCGCTTCAGCACGGCGACGACACCTTCATCATCTACTCGGCCAGCGCGTGCTCAGGCCCCGATTATAAGCTTGGAATGCTGCGCTACCTGGGCGGCGATCCGCTCAACCCTGACTCATGGGAGAAATCCACCGAACCCGTCTTCCAACGCTCGGACGAAAACGGGGTCTTTGCCCCCGGTCACAATGGCTTCTTCAAATCGCCGGATGGTACCGAAGACTGGATCGTGTATCATGCCAACTTCACGGCAGAAGGGGCCTGCGATGGACGGCGCAGTACCCGCGTCCAGAAGATCAACTGGAAGGAAGACGGCACCCCGGACTTTGGCGTGCCGGTCTCAACGACCGAGGTGATCGCTGCGCCCTCCGGCGACATGGGCATCGACCCACTGCCCGACAATGTGCGCCCGGTTTATTCACGACTCAAAGTCTACAGCTACGCCAACGCTTATCTTCGTCACATGAATTTTATGGTGCGCGCCGATTCGTCTATCGCGCCGGTCGCGGACTCCGAATTCCTGGTCGTGCCGGGGTTGGCCGATCCGGAGGCGGTCTCGGTTGTGTCGCGCAACTTCCCTGGGTTCTACCTGCGCCAGCAGAACAACGCCATCGTGCTAACGCCGGATGACAACTCGGAGAATTACCGGGCAGATGCCACCTGGAACATCCTGCCCGGCCTGGCCGATGAAAGCTGGATCAGCCTGGAATCCTACAGCCAGCCCGGTATGGTGATGGGCCAGCGGTTGGGGATTATCGCGCTGGTCGATCGGGCACAAATCGACACCGACCGGGAACGCGGCGATGCCACCTTCCTGATCGTACAAGAGGATGGCGCGCCCACCCAATAAAAGTGAAAAGTACGGGGACAGCGCGCTGCCCCCGTACTGCTTATGTCTGGTGATGTCTGGAATACGATACCCGCTAAGCTTGTGCCGGCTCAATCGACGGCCAGCCGTCAGAGTCCCACACCAGGGGATCGATACGTAAAGTAGCCGCACCTTGAAAATTGGCGTCATAGGCGTGATATACGATGTAGTCCACGCCATCGTCTTGCAGAATAGCATTGTGTCCGGGGCCACGATAGCGGTCGGTCGGGAAGGTCACCTGGGTGCCGCCTCCCGCAACCATATCGACGCCGTCGCGGTCAACATAGGGGCCGGTGACATTCTCGGATCGTCCAACCATGACGCGATAGGTGCTGTTCACGCCCTGGCAGCACGAATCGAAGGAGACGAACAGGTAATAGAAATCGCCCTTGCGGATGATAAACGGCGCTTCGACCGCCCCATTATTCGTGGTGCGCATCGCTAGCGAGTAGAGCGTGGGGTCTTCTTCTGAAGGCTTGCCGGTCTCATAGTCCAGTCGGCGCATCTTGATGCCGCTCCAGAAGCTGCCGAAAGCCAGCCAGGGCACGCCGTCAGCATCCAGCACGAGATTCGGATCGATGCAGTTGTAGTTGTCGGCCATAGTGGATTGGACTACCAGGCCCTGATCAACCCATTCATAGTTCTCGGCATTGAAGTCAAGCGTAGGGCTGGTCGCCAATCCAATCACCGAGCGGTTCATGCCGAACAGCGAGACCGAGTAATAGAGATGGAACCGGTCGTTAAAGTAGGAAATATCGGGGGCCCAAAAGTCATTCTGTCCGGGGACGATCTCACGCGCCCAATCGGGCACGCCGGCGAAAACGACTGGGGGCAGCCGCAGCTTCCAATTCACCAGATCGGTGGATTTGCGCACCGGAATGCCGGCCCCAGTGCAGAAGAGGTAATAGGTATCCCCTTCTTTGATGATGCAGGGGTCGTGGACGGGTGTGATATTCCCGGTGAGTTCTGGGCGTTGATCTTGCGCTCGCGCCATACCCAGCGAGCTTAGGCCGAGACCGGCTCCTAACAACAGGCTGGAGCGAACGAACTGGCGGCGAGTTAATGATGGTGGCATAGGGGCTGCTCCTTCAACTATAGACGAAATATTTGATTGAGTGATCGATCTAACGTGATGCATACGTATACATAGTAGTATAAGTGCACTTCGACCGCTTGTCGAATCGGCGCGAGTCGGCGATTGATGACCGATCATGTGCTGGCATTCGGCGTTGTCGATAGTGCATGAATATCCGATATAGATTTAATCGTATAGCGGTATATAATTCGTATGATTTGTACCTAAAGCGGAGTTCATACCAAAGCGAATATCATGCGTAAATCCAATTACAGCAAGTCCCCCACCATGCGCGACGTCGCCCGTCTGGCTGGTGTCTCTCAGCCGACCGTTTCGCGCGTGCTGAACGATACCACCAGCACGGTACCGATCAGCGAAGAAACGCGGAAGAAAGTGCTCGAAGCGGTCAAGACGCTCAAATACCGCCCGAACATGACCGCGCGCAGCCTGCGCACTCAACGCACGCAGATGATCGCCTTGATGGTGGCCGACATCACCAACCCGTTTTACCATCCCATCGCGGGCGTCGTGCAAGAGATCGCGCGCCAGCACGACTATGATGTGCTGATCTCCAACAGCGGCCACCGCTACGACAACGAAAAACACTTCTGCGAGGCGGTGATCCGCCGCCCGGTAGATGGGGTAATCATGGTCCCCATCCATCTGACCGACGAAGACATCGATCGCTTCATCACGCTCACCCAAACGCCGGTAGTGGTGATCGGTGAGCAGATCAAACATCCCCAGGTTGATGTCGTCTGGGCTAATGACGAAGAAGCGACCTATCAGGCCATCACCTGGCTGATCGAAGAGCGGGGCTATCCACAGGTAGGCTTCCTGGGTGTGCCCGATGAATATCCGCCTGGGCCGCGGCGGTGGCATGGGTATCAGCGTGCGATGGATCACGCCGGGCTGGACGTCAACCCCAATTTTGTGTTCTTCGATGGAGATTTCACCCTCGAAGGTGGGCGACGTTTCGCCCACAAGCTGATGGCGCAGAAGGAATGGCCGCCCGTGTTGTTCGCCGTCAACGACCTGATGGCCATCGGCCTGATGCTTGAACTACTGGACGCGGGTGACAGCATCCCCAACGACATCGCGGTAATGGGGT
>DAOUFU010000025.1:0-12195 GCA_034429275.1 Anaerolineae bacterium
CAGAATGGCTGCCTCTACCTCAGGGATTGATTTATTGACAAGAAGAGTGTTGTTATGCCTTTTATTCTGCGTCGCCTCACCTTCTACCTGATCGCCTTTTGGGCCTCGATCACCATCAATTTCTTCCTGCCGCGCCTCATACCGGGCGATCCGGCGACTGCAGTGATTGGTCGTCCGGGCGTCTCCATGACCCCGGAACAACTGACTGCTGTCCGTACCGCGCTGGGCATCAGCGATGCTCCCTTGCCCCAGCAGTACCTGGAATATCTCTGGCAGTTGGCGCATGGTGATCTCGGCATCTCGTTCACCAACTTCCCGGCGTCGGTCACGTCGGTGATCGGCATTGGCTTCAAATGGACACTGCTGCTAAGCCTGACCAGCCTGATCATCAGTTTTGTGCTAGGGCATTTGCTTGGGATTTTCAGCGCGTGGCGGCGGGGCACGTTCCTGTCGAACTTCCTGCCGCCCGCCCTGATCTTTGTGGGCGCTTTTCCGGCGTTTTTCCTCGCCATCAGTGGCGTGTACTACCTCGGCTACAAGCTGGACTGGTTCCCGACCGCGAACGCCTATGATGATACGCTGACGCCGGGACCAAATCTGCGGTATATCATCAGCGTCATCCAGCATCTCGCGCTGCCAGTGCTGGTGCTGGTGATCACGTCGTTGGGTGGCTGGGCGTTAGGGATGCGCAACGTGATGATCTCGGTGCTGGGTGAAGATTACATCACGTTTGCCGAAGCGAAGGCGCTTTCGCCCCGCCGCGTGATCTTCATATACGCGGCACGCAACGCGATGCTGCCCAGCGTCACTGCCTTTGGCATCATTCTCGGCGTTTCGATCAGCGGCCAGTTGTTGATCGAGCAAGTCTTCTCCTATCCAGGGGTGGGCTTCCTGCTGGTGCGGGCCGTCAGGCAGTCGGACTATCCGCTGATGCAGGGGCTATTCCTGATGATCACGACGTTCGTGCTGGGCGCGAACTTCCTCGTCGATATTCTATATACGCGTCTCGATCCTCGGGTGAGCGCGGGGCAGGGAGAGGGGTAATGGCTGCCAGGAGACGTATCCCACTGTTCGCCAACCTCAAGCGTAATGTGTTACTTCGCACCTTCCTGGGCAACCGCATGGGACTGCTGGGGAGCGGGTTGGTCCTGTTTTTTGTGCTGGTAGCGTATTTCGCCCCGGATATAGCCGAAAATCCACCCAATAAGTTTGTGGGAATGCCCAACCAGCCGCCGTCTGATGAGTTCTGGCTGGGCACAAATCACCTGGGCAAAGATGTTTTTGCGCAGACAGTGTGGGGCGCGCGCAATTCGTTGAACGTCGGTTTTGGCACGGCGTTCCTGTCCACTGCCGTCGCGGTGGTAGTGGGTATGTCCGCTGGCTACTTCCGGGGCAAGATCGACGAGGTACTCTCGCTGATCATGAACCTGTTTCTGGTGATACCAGGGCTGCCGCTGCTGATCGTGCTCTCCGGTTACCTGCGCCCTGGCACGCAGACCGTGATCTTTGTATTGTCGTTCTCCGGGTGGGCCTTCGCCGCGCGGATCGTGCGTTCGCAAACGCTGATGCTGCGCGAGCGCGATTTCGTCGCGGCGGCGAAAGTCAGCGGCGAAAGCAGCTTCAGGATCATCTTTCAGGAGATTCTGCCCAACATGACCTCGATCATCGTGGGCAATATTCTCAACGGGGTGGCCTATGGCATCAGCGCGGCCACCGCGTTGAGCTTTCTGGGCCTGACCGACATCAGCGAGGTCAACTGGGGCACGAACCTCTACTGGGCGCAAAACGGTAACGCACTGCTGACCGGGGCGTGGTGGACGTTTATCCCTTCGGGTCTGTGTGTTGCTCTGGTTATCTTTGGGCTTTCGCTGATCAATTACGCCATGGATGAAGTCACCAATCCCCGGCTGCGCGCGGAAAAGGATTTGAAACATGTCATCAAGCGCTACCGTTTCCAAAACGTCCGGGCGACTCCCGTCCTCCGGCGCGAACACTGATTGTTTACTGGCTATCCGCGATCTCTACGTGGAGTATGTCACGCCGCGCGGGCCGGTGGGGGCGGTCGATGGGGTGTCCTTCTCGATCGCGCAAGGCGAGGTGTTTGGCCTGGCTGGTGAGTCCGGCTGCGGCAAGTCCACCATCGCGCAGGCCATCTTGCGCATCCTGCGCCCGCCGGCAGTCATCACCGGCGGCAGCATCCTGTACAGAGGACAGGACGTGCTGGACATGGATTCGCGCGCGTTGCAGGACTTCCGCTGGCGCGAAGTGTCGATGGTGTTTCAGAGCGCGTTAAACGCGCTGAACCCGGTCATCAAGATCAAAGACCAGATCGGCGATGTGCTGCTGAAGCACAAAAAAGTCTCGCGGCGCGAAGCGTATGCGACCGCCGCGAAGCTGCTCGAGATGGTCGGGATCGACCGCGAGCGGCTGGATGCATACCCGCACGAGCTGTCCGGCGGCATGCGCCAACGGGTCGTGATCGCCATTGCGCTGGCGCTCAACCCACCGCTGATGATCCTGGATGAACCGACGACCGCGCTGGATGTGGTGGTTCAAAAGGATATTCTGCAACAGATTCAGCGGCTCAAGCAGGAATTGGGTTTTTCGATCTTGTTCATTACCCACGACCTCTCGTTGATGATCGAGTTCTCGGACCGTATCGGGGTGATGTACGCGGGTAAGCTGGTCGAGTTGGCTCCTGCCCAGAACATCTACAACAGGCCGCTGCATCCGTATACGCGGGGATTGTCCGGGTCGTTCCCGGCGCTTACCGGCGAAAACACCCGGCTGACGGGCATTCCCGGCTCGCCCCCCCATCTGGCCGCGCCGCCGACGGGCTGCCGCTTTCACCCGCGCTGCACCTTGGCTACCGTGCAGTGCCGCGAGAGTCAACCGCTCCTGCATGAAGTCGAGCCGGGCCACTGGGCCGCGTGCCATCTGGTGACGGGGGAACAACCATGACAACCCAAAACTCTATCGCGCCTGTTTTGGATGTGCGCGACCTGACCAAACATTTCCTGGCGGGTGGATTGTTGCGGCGTAAACACGTGCACGCGCTAAATCGGGCGACCTTCACCGTCGATCAGGGCGAAGTAGTGGCGCTGGTCGGCGAATCGGGTTCCGGCAAATCAACCACCGCCCGCCTGATCGCGCGGCTAATACCGCCGACTTCCGGGGAAATCTTCTTCGACGGACAGAACATTCTGCAGACCGAGCCGGGTTCCGCCTCACTGGCCTACCGCCGCCAGGTGCAGATGATCTTTCAGGATCCGTTCGGCTCGCTGAATCCGGTGCACACCATCGGGCATCACATCGAGCGCCCGCTGCGCATTCACAAGATGGCGAAACGCGGCGAAATCAGAGCACGGCTGCTGGAACTGTTGGCGACGGTGGGCCTCAACCCGCCCGATGAGTTTGCCAGCCGCTACCCACACGAGCTTTCCGGTGGGCAGCGCCAGCGCGTGGCTATTGCGCGCGCCCTGGCGGTGAATCCACGCATCATCCTGGCGGACGAGCCGATCTCGATGCTGGATGTCTCGATCCGGATGGATATCCTCAACCTGATGGGGCGCTTGAAGGAGGAGCGGGGCATCGGGTTTTTGTATATCACGCATGACCTGTCCAGCGCGCGCTACATCGCGGACCGCACGTTCGTGATGTACGCCGGGCACATGGTCGAAAGCGCAGAGAGCAGCAAGCTGATGCAGTCGCCCGCACACCCGTATACCCAACTGCTGCTTTCTGCCGTGCCGAACCCGAATACCAGGGTGTTTAGCGCGACGCTTCAGGTGCGCGGTGAGATTCCCTCGCTGACGGAGCCTGCGCCGGGCTGCCCATTCGCAGCGCGCTGCCCGCAGGTGATGGATATCTGCCGCCAAACAATGCCCTCTCGCAACCGCATCGCGGATGGGCACTGGGCGGCTTGTTTTCTTTACGAATGATCATTTGAAACGAGAAAAACCATGTCGTTTACACCCTTCGACATCACCGTCGCAGCGCTGCGGGTGGAACACCTGCGCGAAACATTGGGGATCGGCACAGGCCGCCCGCGCCTTTCCTGGCACATCCAGGCTGGCCCACAGAACTGGCTCCAGGCGGCATATGCCATCGAATGTCACGGTGCAGATGGGGAGCTCTACGGGGAAACCGGGCGCGTGAAATCCGATCAGTCGGTGCTGGTCGATTGGCCATTCGCGCCGCTCTCGTCTCGCCAACGGGTCAACTTGCGCGTGCGAGTCTGGGGGCAGGACGGCAGCGCATCGGACTGGAGCGATCCTGTTACGCTGGAAACCGGGTTGCTTCAGGCGGCGGATTGGGACGCCCGGTTCATCACGCCGGACTGGGACGAGGATACCACACGGTCGAACCCTGCGCCGTACCTGCGCCGCGTGTTTGATGTGCGTCCGGGTATGGTATCGGCGCGGCTGTATGTCACTGCGCTGGGAGTATATGAAGCGCATATCAACGGCGTGGTGGTGGGCGATCAGGTGCTGGCCCCTGGTTGGACCGTGTACGACCAGCGCTTGCGCTACCAGACTTTCGATGTGACACGGATGCTCCACGAGGGGCCAAATGCCATCGGTGCAATCCTCGGTGACGGCTGGTTCCGTGGGCGTCTCGGTTTTGGGGGTGGTCAGCGCAACATCTGGGGGGATCGACTGGCGCTGCTCGCCCAGCTCGAAATTGAATATGCCGATGGGGCGGTGGAGCGGGTCGTCACCGACGATAGCTGGCGCGCCGCAACGGGACCGATCCTGGCAAGTAGTATCTACGACGGCGAGACTTATGACGCACGCCTGGAACGCGTAGGCTGGTCATCACCCGGCTTCGATGCGACGGATTGGCGCGGCGTGCGCCGGCTCGATTGGCCCATGAGCACGCTCGAAGCGCCGGTCGGGCCGCCAGTGCGCCGTATCGAGCGGATCGCCCCAATCGCGATCATGCAGTCCCCTTCTGGGAAGACTCTGGTCGATTTCGGCCAGAATCTTGTCGGGTGGCTGGCGATTGCCGTACAAGGTCCCACCGGGCACACGATCACGCTGCGCCATGCCGAAGTCCTGGAGAACGGCGAACTGGGGACGCGCCCACTGCGGCTGGCTGAGGCGACGGACCGCTACACGCTCAAAGGCGTGGGGATCGAAACCTGGGAGCCGCGCTTCACGTTTCACGGCTTTCGTTACGCCGAAATTTCCGGTTGGCCGGGCGAGCTGAATCCGGAGGACATCCGCGCGGTCGTGGTCCATTCGGACCTGGAGCGCACCGGCTGGTTCGAGTGCTCCGATCCGCTGCTCAACCGCCTGCACGCAAACGTGGTGTGGGGAATGCGCGGCAATTTTGTGGATGTGCCAACTGACTGCCCGCAGCGCGACGAACGCCTGGGCTGGACTGGTGATTTGCAGGTGTTCGCCCCGACCGCGAGTTTTCTCTATGATACCAGCGGTTTTTTGGCGTCGTGGTTGGCCGATCTGGCGCATGACCAGCGCAAAGCGGGCGGCGCTGTGCCACACGTGATCCCGAATGTGTTGGGCGATGGCGTGGGCGCAGCGGCCTGGGCCGACGCTGCTACAGTAGTACCCTGGGTGTGCTACGAGCGTTTTGGCGATCTGGGCATCCTGGCTGCCCAGTATGAGAGCATGCGCGCGTGGGTCGATCATGTGGAGTCTGTTGCCGGAGTCCACCGCCTGTGGAATACCGGCTTTCAGTTCGGCGACTGGCTTGATCCCACCGCACCGCCCGATCAGCCCTGGCTGGCGCGCACGCCGCGCGAGATCGTCGCCTCGGCCTATTTCGCGCGCTCGGCGGAACTGGTCGCCCGTGCAGCTGAGTTACTGGGGCACGAAGCGGACCGGGCGCATTATACGGCATTAGCTGCCGAAATTCGCGCCGCATTCGCCGCCGAATACGTCACTCCGTCTGGGCGCATGGTTGGTGACACTGAGACTGCCTACGCCCTGGCGCTGGAGTTTGACCTGCTGCCCAGCGCCCAGCAACGGCAGCATGCCGGAGACCTGTTAGCCGGATTGGTCCAGGAGAGTGGCTATCACATCCGTACTGGCTTCGTTGGCACGCCGCTGATCTGTGACGCGCTGTGCCACAGCGGGCACTCTGCGGCGGCTTACCGGCTGGTGATGCAGCAAGAGTGTCCCTCGTGGCTATATCCGGTCACAATGGGCGCGACCACGATCTGGGAGCGGTGGGACAGCATGCTGCCCGATGGCTCGATCAACCCCGGCGAAATGACTTCGTTCAACCATTACGCACTCGGTGCGGTGGCCGACTGGATGCAGCGGACCATTGGCGGCCTGGCTCCGGCTGCGCCCGGCTACCGTCGCCTTGAGATTTGCCCACAGCCGGAGGCAGGATTAACCCATGCCCGTGCTCGCCACATCACGCCCTATGGGCTGGCTGAAAGCGCGTGGGCGTTCGCCGACGGGCAGCTCACGCTGACCGTGACAGTGCCGCCCAACACGAGCGCTCGCGTCACACTGCCGGGGAGTGAGGCCGACCCCATCGAAGTCGGGTCCGGGACCTGGGTCTGGACGGTTCCGTATACCCTTCCGACGCTCAAGACGAGTTACACGCTCGATGATATCATTGGCGACATTATGAGCCACGCCCCAGCAAAGGCCGCCGTGATCGAGACGCTGACCCGGCTGGAAGCGCCCGGCTTCTTTTTTGCTATATTGGAGGCCGAGCGCCATTTGACGCTGCGCCAGGCGCTGGGTATGCTGCCAGGCGCGGAGCATCTGCCCGGAGCACTGGCGGCAGCACTGGCCGCTCTTGGTGAGAATCACAGATAGGATGGCGAAATGATTACCCAAACGATCCAACTCTACCCGAACCGCCCTGACGTGACGCTAACCACCTACGTGTTGGCTGATTCGCCAGAGCTATTGAACGGACAAAAACGACCCGGTGTGCTCGTCTGCCCTGGCGGGGCCTATCTGAACTGCTCCGACCGGGAAGCGGAGCCGGTGGCGCTGCGTTTTGCCGCGATGGGGTATCATGCGTTCGTGCTGCGCTATTCCACGTACTACCAGGGCGCGCCGGGCTTTGTGCCGCTGGGCGGCAAGCTAGAAGTCAACCCTAACAGCGTGCATCCCGCACCGATGCGCGACATTGGCAAGGCGTTTTTGACGCTGCGCACCCATGCAGAGGAGTGGCTGCTCGATATGGACCGGGTCGCCCTCTGCGGTTTTTCGGCGGGCGCGCACAACTGCGCGATGTACTCGGTCTACTGGCACGATCCGATCATCACCGGGCATTTCGGCGAAGATGCGGCGTTGTTCAAGCCTGCTGCGGCTATTCTGGGTTATGGCGTGCTCGACTACCGCCTTATGTTCGGCGCGATCACCGATCCCTTTGCCCAGGAGCTGTCGGACGCGGCGAGCATCGCTTTTATGGGCACCAAATCGCCCACGCCGGAACTGCTCGAAGCACTCAGCCCGGTGCTGCACGTCTCGCCGCAAACGCCGCCCACATTCCTGTGGGCCACCGCTGCTGATGCGCTCGTTCCGGTGGAGAATACGACCCGCATGGCGACGGCCCTGGCGCAGGCTGGCGTGCCGTTTGAAGTACACGTGTTTGAAGCGGGGCCGCACGGCCTGAGCCTTGCCACCCAGGCGACCGCCGCCTCTGTACAGGAAATCGACGCCGACGCCGCCCAATGGATCGATCTGGTCGAAGCCTGGCTCAAGAAACGGTTTGCACCGTCACTGCCCGCGAAACCCGCGTGGCAAGTCGAGCTTGAAACACGGGCGAACAGTAATCATTGAGTGACCGCGCATGGGTTGGCCGCCGGCTGTGGTTGCGCGGCGGCCATGACAATGTTTTTTCACCTGAGGAGATCGTCGAATGTCAGATTTTGTATTTCCGGAAGGCTTCCTGTGGGGGACTGCAACCGCCGCGCATCAGGTCGAGGGGAACAACATCAACAGCGAAAGTTGGGTGATCGAGCATTTGCCGGGAACCATCTATGCTGAGCCATCAGGCGATGCCTGCGATCACTATCATCGTTACCCGTCCGATATTGCGCTGCTGGCCGATCTGGGATTCAACGCCTACCGGTTCTCCGTCGAATGGTCGCGTATCGAGCCGGAGGAGGGCGAGTTTTCTTACGCCGCGCTGGAGCATTACCGGCGGATGTTGGCGACCTGCCACGAACACGGCCTCAAGCCGATGGTGACGTATCACCATTTTACATCCCCGCGCTGGTTGCATCGGTACGGCGGCTGGCTGGACGAAAAAACGCCGGAGCGGTTCGCGCGGTACTGTGAGCGAGTGACGGATCATCTGGGTGATCTGATCGCCGCCGCCTGCACCCTCAATGAGGTTAATCTCGCGTTTGTGTTGTCGAAGATTTTGCCGTTCGACGTGCGAACCCAGGCGTGGTGGGCTGCCGCCGCGAATGTATTCGGTGTGCCAGCGGATAAGTTGGGGTTGTTCCAGTTTGTCGCGACGCCCCAAGCCCGCGAAACGATCCTGGCAGCGCATCGGCGTGCTGTTGAGGTAATTAAAGCGGGACCGGGTGATTTTCCTGTGGGGCTGACATTGGCGCTGCTGGACTTACAATCCAATGGCGACCCGAACAGCCGGATCGGTGAGTTCCGGCGCGAGCTTTCCGACAACTACCTGGAACAGCTCACTGGCGACGACTTTGTCGGCGTGCAAAACTATGGGCGTATGGTAGTTGGGCCGGATGGCATGATCCCGCCTGGCGACGACGTAGAGACGAACCAGATGGGCGAGGAGTTTTACCCGCAGGGACTCGAAGGCGCGATCCGGTACGCGGCACAGGTCGCGAGGGTTCCGATCTATGTGACGGAAAATGGAATGGCAACCACCGACGATACCCGCCGCCTGGCGTACTTTGAAGAGGCTTTGCAGGGAGTTGTGAACTGCCTGCAAGACGGGATTGATGTGCGAGGGTATTTCTGCTGGTCTGCGCTAGACAATTTCGAGTGGGTCAGCGGCTATGGCCCCAAATTCGGAATAATCGCGGTGGACCGTGCAACGCAGCAGCGCACCCCCAAACCGAGCGCGAGATGGTTAGGTGCTGTCGCTCGTGAAAACCGGTATCCGTCTCAATAGAACCCACCGGGCACTTTGCATGGGCATAGGGGCTTGATCGCCAGGCAGAAGCGCATTCTGGCCACGAGGATAAGCGACAAATGAACACAACTCACGTGGAAAAATGGGGCATTTTTGAGATCGAGCTTCAAGGGCCAGAGACAGGTAATCCATTTCTGGAGGTTCAGCTTGAAGCCGAATTCCAGATGGATGATCAGACATTTTCACTGTCCGGCTTCTACGATGGTGATGGGGTGTACCGGATTCGGTTCATGCCCAACAGAACCGGTGTGTGGACGTATGTTACCCGGAGCAACAGACCAGAACTCGACGGCAGAAGCGGCGAATTCACCTGTACGGAGTCGTCGGCTAACAATCACGGCCCTGTCTCTGTACAGAACACCTTCCATTTTGCCTATGCCGATGGCACGCCCTACTACCCATTTGGGACGACCTGTTATGCCTGGGTGCATCAGGGGGATGCGCTCGAAGAGCAGACGCTGGAAACCCTCAAGCAAGCGCCGTTCAATAAAATACGCATGTGTGTGTTTCCGAAACATTATCCCTGGAACAAAAACGAGCCGGTCTACTTTCCGTTTGAGCGGAATGAGGCGGGTGAAAATGACTACACCCGCTTTAACCCGGCGTTCTTTCGTCACTTTGAAAAGCGGTTGGGCCAGCTCATCGCGCTTGGAATCGAAGCCGATATCATCCTGTGGCACCCCTATGATCGTTGGGGATACGCGCAAATGGACGAAGAAAGCGATTTCCGGTACCTGCGATACCTGATTGCGCGTCTGGCTGCTTATCGTAATGTGTGGTGGTCGCTGGCCAACGAATACGATTTTATGTTGAGCTACAAACCTATGGAACGCTGGGATCGCTTCTTCGAGATTCTACAGACGGAAGACCCCTACGGACATTTGCGGTCGATCCACAATGGTGTTCCCGAAGCCATGTACGATCACTCCAAAACCTGGGTAACTCATGTGTGTATCCAGCACTCGGATATCAAGCGTGTTATAGAGTGGCGCAAAACGTTCGGTAAGCCCATTGTCAATGATGAGCTGGAATACGAGGGCAACATCCCTTATACGTGGGGCAGCATCAGCGCCGAGGAAGAAGTGCACCGGTTTTGGATCATGGTGGTCAATGGGGGATACGCGGGGCATGGTGAAACATACCTGCATCCAGACGACATCCTCTGGTGGTCCAAAGGCGGGGTGTTACACGGTGAAAGCTGGAAGCGCATTGGTTTTTTGCGGCAGATCATTGAAGATGCGCCAGCCGGAGGTCTTTCTCCGCTGCGAGGGGCAGCACGAAACCTGTTTGGCGATCACCCATTTGCGGACTACGTGTGGACGAAGTATTCCGGTGGAGGGCAAGGCGATTTCTCGCTGGTTTATTTTGAGAGATACCAACCTAAAGTGATCCCTGTCTGGTTGTCGGATGGCGACTATAAGATCGAGATTATCGACACCTGGGCGATGACCATTACACCCGCCAAAGTGACCAGGCTCACAGGCCCTCTGGCTTACAGCTACGATTTCCCGAACGGTTCGCTCCCTACTCACGAGATCGAGTTGCCCGGCAGACCGTATCTGGCCCTACGAATCCAACCTCACAAAGCCGAGACCTAGCTTGCTGGGCTGATCCCGGTTTGGCAGATGACCTGCCCCCAAAAAACTGATCCAAGGAATAAGTATCTATCCGTAAATTGATTCCAGTGTAAAAAAGAGCGCATCTCGAACAGAATAGGAGTGTCACCTACCTACCTGAAACGAGATGCGCTATGAGCAAAGACTGTACCCCAAAACCGAAAAATGACGATTACTTTCAAGTACCACGCCCGCTGTGACGCAAGATCAAAAAGGTGTTGCCCAAGACGCCGAAGAAGCCAGGTCCAGGGCGACCACCAGCTGATAATCGGGCCATCGTGAATGGGATTTAGTATGTGCTGTGGACAGGGTGTCAGTGGAAGGCGGTCCACAAAACAGGGTTTGGCGTTTGTAGTAGTACCTTGCATGAGCGCTTCCAGCGTTGGCAGCGCCAGGGTGTTTTCGCTCGCCTCATGAAACTGATGGTCCAGTTCTACGATAAGAAACGGACCATCAAGTGGAAATGGCAAGTGATTGATAGCAAATCGTGTCCGGCACCAGTGGGCGGCGAGCGAACAGGGAAGAACCCGACCGATCGTGCGAAGCGGGGCAGCAAAACTCATATTCTGATCGATCAGCGGGGTGCTCCCCTGGCTGTGGTCCTGACCGGAGCCAATGAACACGACAAATGGTCGGCGGATGACCTGATTCTCTCGGTAGTGGTCCAACGCCCGAAGACCAAGCAACATTTTTGCGCCGATAGAGGCTGCGATTTTGCTGATGTCCATCAGTATGTGGAGCAAGCGCGTTATATCGTTCACATCAAACACAAACGCAAACGCGGGGAACCTCGGATCGAAGAGTGCCCCATTCCGGGCGAAACTCGTTTTCCTGCCCGCCGTTGGGTCGTCGAACGAACCTTAGGCTGGCTGGCCAAGCGACGCAGTTTGCGCATTCGCTGGTGCAAAAAAGCTGAGAACTGGTTGGCGTTTGCCCAACTGGCCTGTGCTCATATTCTGATGGACATGGCAATTTACGGATAGATACTAGTTTTGCTCTGATTCTGTCCCAAAGAATTTGACGACGTACAGGCGGCAGGCGAAGCCGGTGGCGCGCGCGCCGAGCGCCGATGCGTTTATGGAGCACTGGATTCGATCCGTGCGGGAAGAATGCCTGGACAAACTGCTGATCATCAATCAGGCTCATCTGCGACGCGTCATGCATGAATACATTGCATTTTTCAACACGGCGCGTCCCCACCAAAGTCTTGAACAAGGGATTCCAATCCCCAAAACGAGTGTCCAGGTCAATGGATCAGTGCACTGTCGAAGCGTGCTCGGCGGCATCATCCATGACTGCTATCGCGACGCTGCATGAGGGAAAACCGGCATATTTGCGAGGTTTTCCTGAGCAACCGCCATAGAACTGGCCTTTTTTGGAATACGAGCGACCCTATCTTGCTCGGGCGTCTGCCGCTATCTCAATCGCGGTTGCTCCAAGGGGGGAATGTGCCCGCGCAGGGCTTGTT
>DAOUFU010000026.1:0-19435 GCA_034429275.1 Anaerolineae bacterium
GGTGGCGGCCACGCCCATACGCGTCGCCAGCAGGCGGTCGAAGGCGCTCGGCTTGCCGCCGCGCACGACATGGCCCAGCACCGTCACGCGCACCTCGAAGCCGATATCGTGCTTTTCGAGGTATTCGGCCACTTCGCCGATCTTGAGGCTTGCCCCCTCGGCAATCATGCCCATCGCGTGGCTCTTGCCGCGCATGTAGGCTTCTTCGAGCTTCCTGCCGATCTGTTCGAGGGTGGTTTCGTGTTCGGGGATGATGATGAACTCCGCGCCGCCCAAGATGCCGCCCATAAGAGTCAGGTAGCCGCAGTTGCGCCCCATGACCTCGAGCAAAAAGCACCGTTCGTGGCTGCTGGCGGTGTCGCGCAGTTTGTCCACCGCGTCGAGGATCGTGTTCAGCGCGGTGTCGGTGCCGATACTCATATCGGTGCCCCAGATGTCATTGTCGATGCTGCCAGGGATGCCCACCACCGGGAAGCCCAGCTCGTGCAGGGCCAGCGCGCCGCGCAGCGAGCCATCGCCGCCGATGACCACCAGCCCATCGATTTCGTGCTCGTTCAGACGCCGCAGGCCGCGCTTCTGACCGGCAGGCGTGCGGAATTCCAGGTTGCGCGCGGTTTGCAAAACGGTGCCCCCGCGCTGAATGATGCCGCTGACATCGCGGCTGGTCATGCGCTCAAAATCGCCCGCCAGGATGCCCGAAAAGGCCTGGCGAATGCCGTACACCTCCACGCCCCTGGCGCTGGCGGTGCGGACTACGGCGCGAATGGCGGCATTCATGCCGGGCGCATCGCCGCCGCTGGTCATTACTCCGATACGTCGCATCGTTGCCATAACTGCCGAAACGCTCCTCGCTGCTGAGCAGTGATTGTCTGAACCAGGCCCCAACCCAGGCAGGGTTATACATCCTGCAGGCGTGGGTGTCAATGGGGGGCTGTGCGGATTGACGAGATGGCAGGCGCGGGGCAGGGGAAGCGTGTGTGTGGGGTCGGTGCCGAACCCGACCCCACGCAGGACCATTCCAGCGCGCGGCGCTAGCCTTCGGGCGCGATCCGCGTGATCTCGACCGACTCGATCAGCGCGCTGATGTCGCGCCGGTAGCGGTTGTAGGCTTTTTCCGGCAGGAAGACCTGCCAGCGCATCGCCGCCGACTCGTCGATGGGCACGCGGAACTCGATGGTACGAGTCTGGTCGGGCGGGTCTAAGTCGCGCAGGGCGACTCCCTGCCAGGGGGTGAGAGTGTGCGTATACCAGCCGCACAGGCTGCGCGCGGAGGGCACGTAATCGTCGAAGTCGGCGGCGCGAGTGCGCACGGAATCACAGGCATAGCTGCCCTGCTCGATGCCCATGTAGCGCATCCCAATCCGGTCCCCGGCGCGCGCGATGGCGATCGGGTCGGTTTCGAGCACCTCGACGGCGCGCCCGACCTCGGCCTCAAAATCGGTCCACGAGGTGCCTGTCCCGGCGAAGGGGACCGACTCGGTCAAGACTTCGCGCCCGGCTTCCCACCACTCGTTCTGGTCTACGGCGATCTGCCACGAGCGCGGCACGGTCAGCTTGACGGCATAGCCCTCGTGAGTCATCTCGATAGTTTTGCGCCCCAGACGGTCGGGCAGGTACGACGCGGGCCAATCCAGCGGCCCCAGCGAGTTTGGCGTGGCGCTGAGCGCGACGCAGGCGACAATCGGCAGCACGAGGATCAACACCAGCGCGAGCAGGCAGCCCTGCCAGCAGCCGCAGCCGCAGCCCGGCAGCATACAGGCGGGCATACAGCCGGGGAAACAGCCGCGCCGCTTGACGATCACCTGCCGGTCGGTGATGTAGCGCACCTGCGAAGGCGGCTGGCTCACCGGGCTGCCGGGCGCGCCGGAAGGCGGACCGGCCCATTCATCCTCGTACGGCTCATAAGCGGAGGCGGCGGAGGGATCGCGGGATGGGCGGACGGGCGCGCCGGGCACCGGCATCGGCGAGGGCGGCGGGCTGGGCGGCGCGGCGGAGGGCGTGCCCCTGGGCGCACTGACTGCGTCCACGGGCAGCACCGGCGTGGCGCGATCCGACTGCGGCGCGCCACCCGGCGCAGCGGAGACCGGGCCGTACTGCTGGTTGAAGTCGTCCAGCAGGCGGCGCGCGCGGGCGTTGGCCGGGTTGATGCGCAGGACCTCGTTCAGGGCGCGCACGTATTCGGGCTGGTCCCCTGCCACCGATGCCAGCCACAGCCACGCGACCTCGTGATTGGGATTGGATTGCACAAACTGGCGCAGCAGACGCGCTGCTTCGTCGCGCTGGCCCTGCTGAGCCAGGCTGACCGCTTGCTGCAATAAGGAAGTGGCCATTTGGGGCTTGCTCCTGACACGGCGCGCTGACCGTCACCGGGCGCGCTTCAGCCGACCGAGTTGCCGTGCATTATGCGCCAAGTTGGCAGTTTGGGCCAATTTTCCGACCCGCTATCCCAGGGCAAACGCATCAAAAGGACTGTTTCGGTTCATGCGCATCGCCTGCCCCTGATACCTGTTAGCCATGTGATCGGATATGAGGACGACGAAGGGCTGGCCTCACCCCCGCGCGGCCAAAACCGGGCCGCTTCGCCCCCTCTCCGAAAATTTTCGGAGAGGGGGCAACCGACAACGCGCCCTGCGGGCGCGCCGCAGGGCGCGGCGAAGGTGGGGGTGAGGCCGGACTCGCGCGGGTCACGCATTTTGATGCAATCACCCGGCCCGCTATCCTTCGACGGCGCGCGCGGTTTCGGTGATCACCCGGTCGAGCGCGGCGAGCGGCTGCTCCAGGGTCGGCCCGTGACCGACGGCCAGCCGTGCCGGGTTGAGTGCGCGCAGCGCGCGGGCCGTGCTCAGCGCGGTGGGCCGGTGCCAGGTCGCCATGTAGGCGAAGGGGAACAGCAGCTTGAACGTGCCCGCGATGATCAGCCCAAACTGGGTGGCGAAGGCATCGCCCGCGATCAGGGTGCCATCGCGCGTATCGAAAAAGGCGACCTGGCCCGGCGTGTGCCCCGGCGCGGCCACCACTTCCAGCGAGCCGATCCGGTCACCGGGCAGCAGTTCGCGGGTGGGACGGGTCTGTACGCGAGGAAAACCGCCGCGCAGCCTGGCCTGCGGCTCGTCGGGGTCCAGCGAGAGATCGCCGCGCAGGAAGCGTGCCTCGCGCGCACCGATCATGACCGGGACATCGGGCAGGGCGGCGTGCAGCGCGTCCAGCGAGCCGACGTGATCGACGTGGGCGTGGGTGAGCAGGATTCGCACGATGGGCGCGCCCGCGCGTTGAGCCGCCCGGAGGATGGCGTCGGCGCTGCCGGAGAGGTTGGTATCGATCAGGGTCAGGCCGTCGTCTTCGCGCACGAAAAAGCAGTTGAACATGCCCAGGCGCGTCAATTGAACCAGGTAATCACCGCGAGCGGTGGCTTTCATCATCGTTACTCCCTGTGAAATTCAAGCGAATAGTGGGCAGATCAGGCCCCGCGCAGCAGCCAGCGCACCCGGTCCGCCGAGACGGCGTAGTGAACGACCAGCACCGCGCCCAGAATCCAGGCTGCGCGCGTGTGGCCGGTCCCGGCCAGCATGGCGACCGCCGCGCCGAACAGGGCGACCTCCAGCAGCAGGCGTACCGGCCCCGGCACGGCGACCGGCGCGCCGCCGCTGCTGCTGGAATCGCCGGGCACGCGGAAGACTCCCCACAGCACAGCGCCGAGCAGCGGCAGCAGCAGCGCCAGAATCACCCCGCTGACGTGCCAGCCCCACCAGGCCAGCACGACCAGGGCGACCATTTCGAGCACAAAGCGGACGGCCAGATTCAGCGGATGGTTAGACATTGCAGCGGCGCACCCCTTGCATCGGTCAGCCCGTGCGGGCGAGAAGTCGATCTGCATGGATTGTCGCTGAACCAGGCGAATCTGACCAATGGCAGCCGGCGAGGCCTAGGGCGAACGCATCAAAAGGACTGTTTCAGTGGACGCGTATCGCCTAGTCCTGATGCATGTTGGCCATGTGATCGGATATGAGGGCGACAGATGACTGGCCTCACCCCCGCGCGGCCAAAACCGGGCCGCTCCGCCCCCTCTCCGAAAAATTTCGGAGAGGGGGCAACCGACAACGCGCCCGCAGGGCGCGGCGAAGGTGGGGGTGAGGCCGGACTCTCGCGGGTCACGTATTTTGATGCAATTACCCTGGGGCGAGGTCTAGTCACCCAAGAGCGCGGCCTGTTCGGCCAGCATCGCGTTACGCTCCGCCGCCAGCCGTTCGGCATTGACCACCGAGGGGATCATCAGGGCAATCGACCCCATCAACAAGCAGACGAGGCCGCCCGTCACGTACCAGAACCGGATGCCCAGGTGCTCGGCCAGCGGACCGGCCACTGCCAGGCTGATCGGCGCGATGCCGGTCGCCAGGCTGTTGATCAGGGTGAAGACGCGGCCCTGCATCTCCGGCGCGATGGTGGACTGAAGCACGGCATAGGCCGCCCCGTTAAAAGACATCATGAAGCCGGAGATGAAGACTGCTGCCAGCGCCATGCTCAGCAGCGATCCCGGTGCGAGACCCAGCGCAACGTGCCCGATCCCGATGCCGACAACCCCGACCTGCGAGGTGACGATCTTGCGTTTGAAGCCGCCCCACACGCTCAGGACCACGCCGCCCGCGACGACCCCGATCCCGAAGGATGACTCCATCCAGCCGAACGCCTGCGCGTCGCCGCCGAAGTGATCTTTGACCAGCAGCGGCAGCAGCGACCCGGCGGGAATCAGCACAAAGTTGATGGCCACGGCCATCGAGACCAGGATCATCATGCCGGGCATGCCGTTCATATAGCGCAGCGCTTCGCCAAGCTCGCGCCGCACATTGAGCGCACCACGCGCGCCCTTGCGCTCCGGCTGGGGGACGTGGACCAGCGCCAGCGCGCCGATGCCGAGCGCCGCCGTCAGGATGTCTACTGCCAGCACAGTCTGCATGGGCAGCGCCTCGATCAACAGCGCGCCAAGCGGCGGCGCAACGATGGTCATCGAGCCGTTGAGCGCGGCATTCATGCCCTGCACGCGGCCCAGTTCATCTTTGGGGACCATCAGCGAAGTGGAGGCGTTCATGGCGGGCATGTGGAACACACCGCCGGTCGCGCGGATCAGCATCGCCAGGTAGATGATCCAGGGGCACGCCTCGCCCACAGCGAAGACGCCGATCAGGGCCAGGGTGGCCAGGGCGATGCCGCTGTCGGCTACCAGCATGACGGTGCGCCGGTTCCAGCGGTCGATCAGGGTGCCCGCAACGGGGCTGAGGAAAACATTGGGCAGCAGCGCGATCAGCGAGGCGGTGGCCAGTACAGTCGCCGAGCCGGTGGTGCGCGTTAGCCACCACACCAGGGCGAACTGAACCAGTTGGCTGCCCAGCAGCGAAAACGCCTGCCCGGTCCACAGGGTGAAAAACGCACGTTTCCAGGCCATGACTCCCCCTTATGAAATGGGAAACAAAAACTCCCCTGCGCCAGGCCGCACGGGGAGTATAACACAACGACCCGGCACACGGGCCGGGTCGCTGTTGTCATTTTCTCACCAAAGCGGCGAGGGTGTCAAGGGCGCATCCAGAGTAAACGCGTCACGCGGACTGTTTCGGTGAACGTGCATCGCCCGGCCCGGATGATCTTCAAGAAAATGATCGGCTATGGTGACCCGCGAGAGTCCGGCCTCACCCCCGACCTGCGCGCCTCTTGGGCGGCGCTTGGTCTGCCCGCTCTCCGAAAATTTTCGGAGAGGGGGCGAAGCGGCCCGGTTTTGGGGCCGCGCGGGGGTGAGGCCAGCCGTTCGCCCTCTCATATCCGATCAATTTGCCAAAATGCTTGAGCGTCAGGCGAAACGGCAGCATGAACTTTCGTGAAATGCACCCGGCCATGTCACGGCCATGCAGGGGTTTTCCAAAATCGGCGAATCGTGGTATACTAAAAAATACTTTGGAGACAAAATAACTCCAGATGTGAGCCAATTCAATGTCCTGGCCGCGCGGGGGAGTGCTGCCCAGGCGGTCAGAAGGAGCAAAATACACGATGGGTGAAAAGACGTTCGTGGTCACCGAAGCCACCTTCGAAGCTGATGTACTGAAATCGGACGTGCCGGTGCTGATCGATTTTTGGGCCGAATGGTGTGCGCCCTGCCGCATGATTGCGCCCCTGGTGGATCAACTGGCGGCCAAGTATGAGGGCAAGCTGAAAGTGGGCAAGGTGGACGCGGACCAGAATCAGGGCCTGCTGATGCATTACGGTATCATGGGCATTCCGACCCTGATGCTGTTCAAGGGTGGCAAGGTGGCCGAGCGCATTACGGGCTACATGCCGCTGCCAGCCCTGGATTCGCGCATTGCGCCGCACCTGGGGTAAGGTACGCGCGTGCGCGCAGCGCGCAAAGCGCGGGCGCGCAGAGCACGTGATCGCAGCAAACAAGCGGGGGTGAGTCCTCTAGGAACTCACCCCCGCTGTCATGGATGGGGTTAGCGCTGCGACCGGGCTTCACCGGTCGTGGACGGGCTAGACCTGGTCGATCAACTGGAGGAATTCAGTCCACTCGTCGCGCGAGAAGTAGAGCGAACCCCAGTCCAGTTCAACTTCCACATCCGGGTCTTCTTCGTCGTCCGGCTGGGCGGCGGCTTCGCGGATCAGTTCGACAAAATCGGCCCATTCTTCGCCAAAGTAATGCACGGTCACCTGGCCCAGTTCCAGGTGGTAGGTGGTCTCGCCGTCCGGCTCGGTAGCTTGCCAGACCGAATAATTCTCGGTCTCGGCAACGGTTTCGACGGGGATATCGGGCAAATCGCCGTTATTGGTCATGGATATTCAGGCTCCTCGGCACTCAGTCGTGTGCTTTGCTGTCGTTAAGCGCCCAATTGTGCCCGCAGCGGGGCAAAATGTAAATACCGGATTCTGCGCCGGGCAATGACAGCGGAATGCAAAATCGCGCGGCTCTCAACTTTTTGCGCATTTTGTGTTAATGTTATAGCAGTGTTGCTGTTGGGCGTTTGTGAAGCCGGGGAACTGTTATGTGGGATGATATCAGCACGTTGTTGAGCGTGGCAGGGCCGATCGCGCTGCTGATCGGCCTGTGGGTGATGGCCCAGATCAGCCGCCGTTTTGGTGAAGTGACTCACCGTCCGCCGCACTATCGCTGGCTGTACCTGTCGATGGCGCTGGTGGTGCTGCCGCTGGTGATGCGCCTGCTGGCGCTGGGACAGACCCCGGACGAACTCGCCGCGCGGGGCAGCGGGCGCGCAGAAACGCTGCTGCACGATCTCCCGCTGGTGGCAGCGCTCGGCCTGGCGGCAGTGATTGCCTGGCACTACTGGAACTGGCTGCTTTTTGCAAAAGATGCCACCTCCAACAGCACGCCTAACCGTCGCGCGTAGCGTCGAGTCATGATGCCCGAAACAATACCCGCACCGTCCATGCTCCCCTCTGCGCCGGAAGCCGTTTACCTGGTCAACCGGCACGGGGTGATCCGGTTTGCGACCCCGGTAGCTGCCCAGTTGTACGGCTACCCGGTCAACGACATCATCGGGCGCACCCTGCTGCGCTATATTGCCCCGGAAGCTCACGCCGAGATCGCGGCGGCCTGGCTGGCCTTCGCCCGCGATCCTGCCCAGCCGTATATTGAGTTCACCGCCCCGCTGATCACCGCCAACGGCTACCGCTCGCAGGTGAGGTCGTCGGTGTGGCGTGTGCCGGGCACCCAAACCTTCGTGCTGGTGCATCACGTGATGGATGCGGTGCGCGACCGGCTGGATGCGCTCTACGCGATCCTGGCGGCGGCAGCGGGCACGCTCGAACTGGTCCAGGTGATGGACATCGTGCTGCAAGAGGCTCAGCGCCTCATTCCCTCCGAGCGCGGCAAGGTGTTCATCTTCGACGACGAGGGGCGCGTCACGCTGGTGCACACGCTGACCGAAGGCGACCGCGCCTATACGCCCCAGGCACTCAAGCAGTTTTCCGGTTTTGCCACACTGCGCGCGATATTTGAGACCGGGCAACCGCTCATCATCCACGACGCCCGGCGCGACAAGCGGTGGGTGCAGCGCCCCAAGCGGCCCGCTGTCGGCAGTTGGCTGGGTGTGCCGCTGGTTGTGCAGGGCAAAGTGATCGGCGTGCTGAGCGTGCAGAGTCCCAACGCTCACGCATTCACGCACGATGACGCCGTGCTGGCCCAGGCGCTGGCGAGCCAGGTGGCGGTGGCTATTCAGAACGCGCGGCTCTTCCGGGCCGAGCGCGAGCGAGTCAAACGCTACCAGGTGCTCAACGACGTCAGCCAGGCGATCAGCTTCCTCGACCTGAAGGGCGTGCTGGAGGTCGTTTACGAGAAGCTGCGCGGCCTGATGGATACCACCACGTTCTACATCGGTCTCTACGATGCCGAGGCGGGGACGATCACCTTTGCCGGTTCTTACGAGGGCGGTAACCGCGTGCCGGATACTTCCATCCGGGCCGATCAGGGGTTGGCCGGAGAGGTCTTGCGCACGCGTCGCAGTTTCGTTTTGCACGATACAGAGGCGAATCCGCTCCCTGTTGAAGCCATCGTTGAGGGGGCAAAACCGCGCAGCCTGCTCATGCTGCCGCTAATCGTTCACGACCAGGTGGTGGGCGTGATCAGCGTGCAGAGTTACCGCCCACACGCCTATTCAGATGAAGACGTCAGCCTGCTGGAAACCATCGCCGGGGCGGTGGCCACTGCGATCCATAACGCGCACCTGTACGATCAAACGGTTGAACGGCTGGCCGCACTTGAGGCACTGCACCGTAACAGCCTGTATGCCAGCGCCACCGACGATATCGACGCCATCGCCGCGCAGGTGGTCGAGACGGTGCTGAACCTGTTCGGCCCCTTGCAGGCGCGGCTGTGCCTGTGGGCCGAGTGGCAGGACAGACCCGCGGCAACCTGGCTGGCGCAGACCGTGCTCACGCCGGGGCATCCCAACATCCGGCAGGAAGCCGACTTCAACCCGTGCAGCCTGCTCCAGCAGGTGCGCGCAACCGGCGAGCCGGTCATGATCCCGAACCTGGACGACCAGCCCGCGCTGCAGGAAGAAATCTCGAAGGAATGGCTGGTCAAAGCGGTCATTGCCATGCCGTTGAAACGCGGCGACCGGCAGATCGGCGCGGTGAGCCTGCTCTATGCCGAAGCGCAGCTTTTCCGGCGCGAGACGCTGCGCACGCTCGAACTGTTGTGTATGCAGGCTGCCGGATCGCTCGACCGGGCACAGCAGACGATCGCGCTGCGCCGCCGCTTGCAGGAAGCCAACGCGCTGCAAGAACTGGCGCGCGTGGTCAGCAGCCTGGAAGACCTGGATACCCTGATGACGACGGCGGTCCAGATGCTGCACGACATCTATCACTGCCGGTCGGTGTCGCTCGCGCTGCTGGACGAGACGGGCCAGCAGGTGATCACGCGCGCTGCCGTCGGGCTGGAAGAGCGCTTCCTGGCCGAGGCGCGCTTCGCGCTGGGCGAACCGGTGGCCGGGCTGGTGGTGGCGCGCGGCGAGCCGATCTATGTGCCGGACGCGGCCCTAAACGGCGATTTTCGCGTGATCGATCCGGAAATTCGCTGCCTGATGAGTGTGCCGCTGACGGTGCAGAACCGGACCATCGGCGCGCTGAGTATCGACAGCGATCAACCGCACGCCTTCACGCCCGATCACCAACGGGTGCTGACGATTGCCGGGGGGCAGATCGCAGCGGCGATTGAGACGGTCCGCCTGCTGGCCGAAACACGGCGGCACGCCGAAGAACTCGCACGGGCCAACGCTGAGCTTCAGACGATTGACGAGGTGCGCAAAGACCTGGTGAATCAGCTCAGCCACGACCTGCGCAGCCCGCTCTCGATTGTGTACGGCTATGCCGGGCTGCTGCGCGATGGCGAGGTGGGCGAGATCACCGAAGAACAGCGCGTGGTGCTGGACCTGATCTTGCAGCGCACGCGCGCCATCACCCACATGACGACCGACATCCTCTCGACGCGGCAGATCAGCCGCGACATGCTGGACCTGGAACCGCTCGATCTTGAGCAGATGTGCCAGCAGACCCTGGCCGATGCGCGCATGGCCTACCGCGACCAGGGCGTGACCTTCGAGGGCGATTTCGCGCCGGGGCCGCTGATCATCGAGGGCGACAGCAACCGCCTGCACCGCGTGTTTGACAACCTGATCGGCAATGCGGTCAAATTTTCGCCGGACGGGGGGCATATCACGCTGAAGGTGGAGCGCCATGACTCGGCAGGTGAGGTGTGGGTTTCGGTGCGGGATGAAGGGATCGGCATTCCATCCGACAAGCTGCCCTACGTGTTCGAGCGCTTCTTCCAGGGCGATATTGCGATCAAAAAGCGTTTTGGCGGCTCTGGGCTGGGGCTGTATATCGTCAAGTTAATTGTCGAGGCGCACCTGGGGCGAGTGTGGGCGGAAAGCTGTGAGGGAGCGGGCAGCACGTTCACCTTCGCGCTGCCGCTCATGCAGGCCGGGGACGATGCTTCGGGCGAAGGGTGAAAGGTATCGTGTCGTTTAATATCGAAACGGTTGTGGATCGCCGGGGCGCGCTGTGGCAGGCGCTGCGAGCCTGGCCCAAGATCGAGCTTCACCGCCACCTGGAAGGCTCGATCCGGCTGGAAACGCTGATCGACCTGGCACAGGCACACGCGGTACCGCTGCCCGCTACCAGCGCGGATCAGCTCCGCCCGTTCGTCCAGATGACGCCCGAAGACGCGCCGAGCGCCGCCGTCTTCCTCAGCAAATTCGAGGTGCTGCGCCAGTTTTACCGCTCGCTGGCCATCATCGACCGTATCACGCGCGAGGCCGTCGCCGATGCGGCAGCGGACGGGGTGCGCTATATGGAACTGCGCTTCACACCGGCGGCGCTGGTGCGGCACAACAACTACAGCTTCGGCGATGTGATCGGCTGCGTGGCCCAGGCTGCCGCTGCCGCGCAAAGGGAGCACGGCATCACCGTCAAATTGATCGCATCGGTCAACCGTCACGAGCCGGTCGAAGTGGCCGGGCAGGTGCTGGACGCCGTGCTGGCGCTGAATCACCCGGATATTGTGGCGCTCGACCTGGCCGGGCGCGAAGTCGGCTGTCCGGCGGAGCCGTTCCTGCCGGTATTCAACCGCGCGCGCGAGGCCGGGCTGCATGTCACCATCCACGCGGGGGAATGGGCGGGCGCGGAAAACGTGCGCGAGGCGGTGATGGTGATGGGAGCCGAGCGCATCGGTCACGGGGTGCGCGTGATCGAGGATATCGCGCTGGCCGAGCAGGTGCGCGAGCGCGGCGTGACGCTCGAAGTGTGCCCGACCAGCAATCTGCAAAGCGGCGTGGCCGCGCAGGTGGATCAGCACCCGCTGGTGACGCTGGCGCAGATGGGCGTGCCGCTCACGCTGAACACCGACGATCCCGCCATCAGCAGCATCACGCTGACCGACGAGCTGGCGCTGGCGCATGTGGGGATGGGCCTGCCGCTGGCAGCGCTGCGCGCGTTCACCGTGCAGGCGGCGGAAGCGGCCTTTCTCCCGGCGGAGCAGCGCGCCGCCCTGGTGCGCGAGTTCCGCGCGACGCCCGGCCCAGACGTATTCCCGGCCCGGTGAGGGCGAGTGCTCCATTGACCCGGTGGCTTACCCGGCTGCGACCGGCTCCACCGTCACGGTGACAAATTCCCAACTCAGCGCGCGCGTCCACGCCCCATCGGCGCTGGAGACGCCGACCTCAATCATCAGCGGGGTAGGGCCAGGCGTGGTCAGGCCGAGCACCTCGTAGGGGATGAACAGTGCCAGGTCGCGGTAAGGGGTAGATGAACCGGTCGGCGGCGCGAGCGGAATGGCGACTCGCACCTGGTCGTTGGGGCCGCGATAGCGCAGCGGCGCATTCGGATTGAGCACCGGTTCGGCGGCCAGCGTATCGAAGAACAGGCGCGCGTAGAGGATTGGGCGGCGGTCCTGCCAGCCGGTGAGGGTAAACGAGGCGGTGATGGCGATGCCCGCCTGGTCGGCCTGGACAACGCCGTGAGTGACGGTGATCTGGTCCACGACGGCAGCATAGGCGGTGAATGCGTGCGGCACCGTCGCGGACTGAATCAGGTCGGTGGTGAAGACCCCGCCGGGGGTGTTGAGCACCGCGAGCAGCGCGACTTGGGCCGGGCGAATGCCGCCCAGACGCCCGCCGGTCTCGCCTTCGGAGCGAACAAAGGTGGGGATGCCGACAAATTCGCCGTTGCCATTGACGGCCAGGCCGCCGGAATTGCCGGGCGCGATCTCGGCGTCGGTGCGGTACCAGACGGGCATTCGCTGGCCGTCTACATCGCCGTTTTCCACCGAGACGATGCTGCCATGTGTCACGACGAGGTAATCGTCGCCAATGCTGGGATAGCCGAAGATATAGATCGAGTCGCCTCGGAAGACATCGCCGGGGGCCAGCGTCGCGGGGATATACGGCAGGTTGAGCGTCTCGGCGGCAATGGCGTTGCCGTTCATGTCGGAGCGGATGGCCAGCAGGGCGGCGTCGGTCGCGCTGTCCAGGCCGATGATATCGGCGATGTAGCGGTATTCGGGCGGATCGTTGATGTCGTTGAGCATCCCGATCGCGGCGTAGTCGGCATCTTCGACGACGTGCGCATTGGTCAGCACCAGCCCTTCCGGGGTGATGATCGTGC
The DNA here is from genome assembly GCA_034429275.1 of Anaerolineae bacterium. Taxonomy (GTDB): domain Bacteria; phylum Chloroflexota; class Anaerolineae; order Aggregatilineales; family Aggregatilineaceae; genus DAOUFU01. Next base: position 12,658 of record DAOUFU010000026.1, read on the forward strand.
CGGTGCCGGAAGCGATCACACGGTCGCGCCGGATATTGGCGACCAAAACCACGCTGCGGGCCACCTGTTCGATCTCGGCGCGGTCGAGCTGTCCATCGCGATTCACCCCGGCCAGCAGCGTGCCGGGCGCATCGGGGATCATGTCATCCATGGTGAGCGCGGTCGCCGGGGCATCGGTGGGCTGGACGGCGGGACCGAGATCGATCTGTATGCCTTCGGGGCATGGAGTCAGGCGCGGCGTGATGGCCCAGCCTTCGCGCAGGCTGCCCTCAAGGGGGTAGCGAACCGGCACCCAGTTGTAGCCGCTGCCGGTGGTCAGGCGGGCGTAATCGGCTTCAACGGCGGTATAGGGGGCCAGCGAGCCAAGCACCGGGTAACCGGTACCCGGTCCGCCGCGCACATTGAGATCGCCGGAGCCGTTGATCAACACGCAGCGCCAGTCGGAGCCGTTCTGGGCGAGCGCGGTGCCGGGCGCTGCCAGGGTGGAAACCAGGCTCAGCAGCATGGCCGCCACAAGCGCCAGGGCCATTTGTAGGATGAGTGTGCGCAGTCTCATGACTGTTCGCTCCCGGATCGATCCGTGATTCTACCCTTACTATAGCATCGATCTCGCGTAGAAGCCTATGCCAGGTGCGCGCGGCGTTTCGTGCTATAATGCCGGTACGTGGGCAGGATGCCCCTGGTGTTGAGCCGGGGCACGCCAGATAAAGGAGTCTGGATCATGGCGGAAGAGACCAAGCGCGCGAGCAGCGAGACGGTCGTCGAGGGGAAGACCGTCCGGATCTTGGGCAAGACCACCATCGACTCGGTGTCGGAACTGGTGGGCGAGGCGCAGAGGGGCGGGGGCCGGGCGATTGTGCTCACCGCCAGCGATGTCCTGCTCAGCAACAAGACCGCTGCACAGAAGCCCAGCCGGACCGCGACCGACAAAAAGAATATCGCCCTTTCGCACGGGGCCAGCGATAAGCTGATTGTGAACCGGGGCGGCGGGTTCGCGGGGGGCGTGACCATCGAGGGCGAGGTGACTCTGACCGGGCAGGCCACCGTCGAGCAGATCGCGGCCCAGGCCGTCTCGGCTAAGGTGCTGCGCGGCTGGGGCAAAACCGACCGGATGGACGTGGAATGCAAGATGACGTTTGGCGATGCCGTCGAGCTGGGGAAGGGCGCGACCGTCACCGGGCCGGTGGAAGTCAAACCCGCGACCAAGACCGGCAAAGGCTCGCTGACCATCCGGCACAATGCCATCCTGGTCGATGTGCCGCGCAAGAGCAAGCCGCTCGACCTGGTCGCAGAAGTGATCGCGCTGCGCAGGGAACTCGAAGCGCTGCAGGAAAAGGTCGCGCGGCTCGAACGGCGCAAGGACAGCTAAGGCTGTTGCGGGCGGCTTCCGGCAGGTGAACGGAGCGGGTGGGGGGTAGGAAACGGTGAACGATCGATGGTCGGAGAATGACGGACTGACGGACGACTGGGTGCAGACCGAGAGCGATCCGGGGCCGGTGAATGAGCCGGACCTCGCGCCGGAGGTGGGCGCGGCTGAGACTGTGCCAGGCGCCGTGCCGGACGCGGTGTCGGACGCCATGCCAGGCGCGGACATCAGCCCGGCAGGCGCACCCGGCGGCTTTGGGCTGGCGATTCCGCGCCCCGACCCCCAGCCGGAGATTCTGCTGCCGCCGGTGGTGCCGGACGATGAGCCGATCCGCCCGGCGACCAGCGCCCGCCACTGGTACAGCCTGACCGGGACGTCTCCGCTGGACGAGCCGCACGGCCCGGTCGCCCCTTCGACGGCGAGCGGGAGTGGGCTGCCGGTGAGTCGCAAAGCCTTCAGCCAGCACAAGACAACGCGCGACCGCGTGCGCCAGCGCAAGCTGCGCCGCCAGCGCGGAATCCCCGATGACTGGGCCTCGATGGTGATCGTCTCGGCGCTGGTGGGCGTCACCACCGTGATCGGCATCGCCATCTTCTTCATCATCCGCGCGGCGACGGTGGCGGGCACGGTCACCGCGACCAGCGTCCCACAGCAGCCAACCTCGATCTTTTACGGCGCGGCGGGCGGCGCGTTGGGCGCGGAGAGCCTGGTGATCAACCCCTGGAGCGGCGACGAGCGCTTCACCGTGCTGTTGATGGGCAAGGACAAGCGCCCCGGCGAATTCGGCAGCGCCTTTTTGACCGACAGCATGATGCTGATCAGCCTCGATCCGCAGACCAAGCGGGTCGGCATCCTCAGCCTGCCGCGCGATCTCCAGGTGGAAATCCCCGAAGGCAACTATGGCGTGCAGCCGATCAACACCGCGTACCGGCTGGGTGAGCTGGACGGGCCGGGCGGCGGTCCGCGCCTGGCGATGATCACCGTGCAGTACAACTTCGGCATCGCGGTGAACGATTACCTGGTGGTCGATTTTGAGACCTTCATCCGCATCATCGACGAGATCGGCGGAATCAATGTCGAGGTCAAGAAGACCATCGACGACCCCGAATATCCCGATATGAACTATGGCTACGACCCGTTCTATCTTGAGGCGGGCTGGCACCTGCTGGATGGCGAGACGGCGCTGAAGTTCGCCCGCAGCCGTCACCAGACCGACGACATCGACCGGGCGGCCCGCCAGCAGCAGGTGCTTTACGCCGTGCGCGACAAGATCATCTCGGCCAATATGCTGCCCGAACTGGCGGCCAAAGCCTACCCGCTCTATGCCGAACTCAAGAACGGCATCGACACATCGCTGTCGCTCGACCAGATGTTGGAACTGGCGTGGTATGTGAAGGACATCGACCGCCACAACATCGTGAGCGGCGTGATCGGGTGGGATTACATCATCGCTGAGAACTGGAACGGTCGCCCGATCATCCGTCCCAATCGTGAGAGGCTGCCCGAACTGCTGACCCAGATTTTCGGCCCGAATTACGACCAGCGGGCGACCGGCTCATAACCCGCCGGTCAATCATGGACTTTGAGAAAATAACCGGCTATGGTGACCCGCGAGAGTCCGGCCTCACCCCCGACCTGCGCGCCTCTTGGGAGGCGCTTGGTCTACCCCCTCTCCGAAAATTTTCGGAGAGGGGGCGGAGCGGCCCGGTTTTGGCCGCGCGGGGGTGAGGCCAGCCTTTCGCCCTCTCATATCCGATCAATTTGTCAATGTGCATAATTGGCCCGCCACGCCGCCAGGCTCACTCGCCGTCGATGTGCGTTAGCGCGCTGGGGTCGATGTCTTCCGGTGTCTCGCCGGAGTCCAGGTAGGTATAACCGAAGCCGACCGCGCATTCCGGCAGGCCGAGCGCGGAGACCAGGTCGGCGTGGCGGTCGCTGGCGAACAGGTAACCGATCGCTTCGTCCCACGATTGGCGGGTGCGCAGCACTTCCTCGACCTCGCTGATGGCCGAGTCGCGCACGCCAAACGTTGAGCACAGCACGACCGCGTCGCCACCTTCTGGGGTATCCCCCATGTCCTCCTCGTCAAAATCATCGTCGTCGAAATCGTCTTCCCCAGAGTCATCCTGCTCGAAATCGTCCTCGTCGTCTTCCATCTCGTCCTCGTCGATATCGCCGAAGTAGTTCGGCGAGGAGTCATACGAATCGAGCAGGCGGCCCCGCACGAACAGCCAGTAGGCCAGCACGTCGTCATCGTGGTTGAGCACGGCCAGCGCGGGGCAGTTGGCTTCGGTCGATAACCGCGCCGCCAGCGCATTCAGCAGGCTGACATCCTGGCTTTCGGTCGAGGCCGGGTAGACAACGATGCACTCGTTCAGCACCGGAGACACATAGGCGCGTTCGCCCCAGGCGCTCAGCAGGCGGGTGATGTGATCATGGCTCGCGCCGCGCAGGGTGATATTGGTGTAAAAGTTGCCCATGAGGGCCTCCTTGTGGCAGATAGCGAAGCGGCGATCACAGCGCCCAGTGCGACACATCCGGTTCTGCCGGGTCCGGCGGCGGATCGACGACGGGGCGGTCGGCAGCGGCGGCAGAGCGGACGACCAGCGCGGACGGAGTCCCGGCGGGGCGGGCTGCGCCATCGTCTGCCGCCAGAGTCGGGAAGCGTCTGCTCAGCAGGTAGTGAATTAGCCGCAGGTAGAAGCGGTTGACTCCCCGGTGAACATACGCTTCTTCGGAAGGGAAGACATCCTCTTCGAGCAGTTTGCCGCGCACATAGCGCCCCAACAAACGGATGGTCGCGGCGATGGGGGCGGCCAGCACCACGCCTAACACGCCCATCAGGTTGGCCCCGATCAGCACCGCCAGCAGTACCACGAACGGGTGCAGGTTCAGGCTGTGGCCCATGATGCGCGGGACCAGGAAGATCGCCTCAAGGTTCTGGATCAGGATGTACGTCAGCGAGACGATGATCGCGTAGGGCAGCCCGGCGTCCAGGCTGGCGATGGTGGAGCTTGGCGTGGTCAGCGCGAACAGCAGCGCGGGAATCTGGGCCAGGGTTGGCCCCAGGTTGGGGATGAATTCGAGGAAGCCCGCCACAAACGCCAGCAGCAGCGGCTGGGGCAGCCCCAGGATCAGCGCGGCCACATAGGTGGCGACCCCGACCGACAGGCACAGCAGAATCTGCCCGCGCAGGTAGGCGTTCCAGATCAGGCCCAGCTCATACATCAGCCGTCGCACATCGCCCCGGTACGTTTCGGGTGTGGCCTGGGCCAGGTATTCGGCGAACTGGGGGCCGTCGCGCATCAGGTAAAACAGCAGGACCAGCGCGAAGGCCAGCGTGATCAGAAACTGCACCGCGCCGCTCACTACCGCCAGCACCGAATCGGCCAGCGACAGCGCGGTGGATTGCAGCGAGGACGTCAGGCTGTCCTGGTCGGATTCGTCTTGCTGGGGGCGGAAGGCGTCCTGGATTTCTTCCCAGGGGACGATGGTGGAATCGCCCACCGTAATCGGGCGGTTGAGCAGACGTTCGAGGTCTGCCTCGGTGCTGGCGACGACATCGGGCACGGTGTCGGCGAAGTCTCGAAGCTGCGAGACGGTGGCCGGGACGACCAGGATCAGGATCAGGGCCAGCACGCCGAGCACATTGATCCACGCCAGAAACACGGCCAGGGTGCGGCGCACATCGTGCAGCTTGATGATGCCCAGCCGGTGCTCAAAAAAGGTCACGACGGGCGAGAGCAGGTAGGCCAGCACAAGCGCCACCGCCAGCGCCGACCAGATCGAGGCGCTCACCTGGCGGGCGACAAACAGCACCAACCCCAGCGCGATCACGGCGATGATGCGCTTGGTGGTCACGCTCCAGGGCGGGCTGGTCACGGTGGGCGGCTGGTTCGACACGTCGCTCAAATCCTCTGCGCGGTGGGCTGCCGTTCTGGCTCAGCATCTCTAGCCCAATTGTAACCCCGCTGAGCAGCAATGGCTACTGAGGTTTCGCCGCGGGTGTATTTCAGAGTGGGGGCGAAATTGCGAGAACTTCGCCCCCGTCATGCATTTTGATAAGGTGAGCGGATAGGGGGTGAGGCCGGACTCTCGCGGGTCATCCCCAGCCGGTGATTTGCTCAGAGATCATCCGCCTCCGGCGAAGCATCGCCGGGCGCGAACGAGTGCGTCAGGCGCGGTCCAGCATCGTATCGTCCATCGAGGTCGGGTCGTGGAGCGGCTCCAGGTGGATGAGCAGCGTGACCGACTCCAGCGCGGCGCGGATGTCTTGCTCTACCTGCTCGGAGAGGGCGTGGCCCTGGCGGATCGTCCATTCATCGGGGATCAGCAGGTGGACCGAGACGAACCGGCGCGATCCTGCCGCGCGCGTGCGCAGTGCGTGCCAGGCGATGCCTTCCTGCTGCCCGTAACGCTCCAGGATGGCCGTGATCTGCTGCTGTTCTGGGCCGGGCAGGGCGGTATCGAGCAGGCCCAGCAGCGACCGCCGCACCAGGTGGAAGCCCGCCCAGATGATGTTCGCGGCCACCAGCAGGGCGATCACCGGGTCCAGCCACTCCCAGCCGGTCAGCGCGACGGCAGCCACGCCGGCCACCACGCCCATCGAGGTCCAGACATCGGTCATCAGGTGGCGCGAGTCGGCTTCGAGCGTGATGGAATTGTGCTTGCGGGCGGCGCGGAGCAAAATCCGGGCCACGACCAGGTTGATCAGCGAGGCGCTGGCGGAGATCGCCAGGCCGATGCCCGCCTGCTCGATGGCTTTGAGGTTCATCAGGCGGTTGATGCTGGTGACAATGATGCTGATGGCGGCCACCAGGATGAGCGCCCCCTCGAAGCCGCTCGAAAAATACTCGGCCTTGTTGTGCCCGAAGGGATGCTCATCGTCTGCCGGGCGCGCGGCCACGATGAGGGCGATCAGCGCGGCGATGGCGGCCACCAGGTTGACCCCCGACTCGAGCGCATCGGAGAGCAGGCCAACTGAGCCGGTCAGCAGGTACGCGCCCGCTTTAAGCCCGATGGTCAGCACGGCGGCCAGGATCGACAGCCAGGCATACCGGGTAAGCGATTGTTCGGACATTCGATCACCTTTCCGCAAAGCGTGCCCTAATGATGGAACACCGGCTCGATCGGCAGGTGGCCTGGGAAGGTCAGGGCAATCGAGAGAGGATGGTTTGGGCAGCAGCAAACCTGGCACAAAGTATAGAACGCGTTGGAAAAAAACGCCTATCACCGCAGGGCAAACGCATCAAAAAACTGTTTCGGTTGATGCGCATCGCCTGCCCCTGATGCACTGTGGCCATGAGATCGGATATAAGGGCAGCGAATGGCTGGCCTCACCCCCGCGCGGCCAAAACCGGGCCGCTTCGCCCCCTCTCCGAAAATTTTCGGAGAGGGGGCAACCGACAACGC
>DAOUFU010000027.1:0-1523 GCA_034429275.1 Anaerolineae bacterium
GCAGGGCGCGGCGAAGGTGGGGGTGAGGCCGGACTCTCGCGGGTCACGTGTTTTGATGCAGTTACCCTGGCCGCCGGGTACGAGCAAACCCTTCCAGCGCGTTGTCAAGCAAAAATCCGGCCTCACCCCCAACCTGCGCGGCTCTTCGGAAGCGCTTGGGGGTGAGGCCAGATCATCCGCGATTCGTGTGGGCCGCTTCGACAAGCGAGCACCCCTCCACCTGTGCCCACACCCTGGACGTTCACGACTCGCCCGACTCCAGGTAATCGCGGATCACCTGCTCCAGGGCAGCCAGGTCCAGCCGGTGAAACCACAGGCCGTCGGGATGATCGTCATCGTAGAGCACCAGGTTGGGGCCGCCGCCGCACATACTCAGGCAGGACGCCGTCTCCCAGGTGATCGCCCGCCCGCGTGCCATGAAAGGCGGCAGCGGATCGCCCAGGTGCGCGCGCAAACGCTCATACAGCAGCTCCGCAGCGCCGCCCTCGCGGCCCGCCGCGTTGCAGTATGCGCCCATGCACAGCACGACGCGCCGTCGCCCAGGGGACGCGCTCACTGGCGGACCAGCCTTGCCAGCCGTGCCCGCAGCGCATCGGCTACATCCGGACAGCGAGCGGCATATTCCGCGCGGACGAACGACTCGATCAGCGCCCCCACCAGTGCGGGCGTCACAGCGAACGGCATTCCATGGCCGGGGACCACCAGGTCCGCCTCGGTCAGCAGGTGAGCCACGCTGCGCCAGGTCTGCACGATTTCGGTCTCGCCGTAGCGGTTGGGCCAGTAATATCGCCAGGCGCGCAGCCAGTCCTCGCTGAGCACCGCGTCGGAGGCGACCGCCACGCGCAGCCCATTGCTATCGACAAACACCGGCGCGAGCAGCAGCGGGTGATGTCCCGGCAGGCTCAGCAGGCGTATGCCGTCCAGCGGATCGCCCGGCTCGCCGGGACGAAACGGGCGCATCCGCAGCGCGGGCAGATGGTAGGGCGTGTGCAGCATGTGATCGGCATGCAGGTGAGTGACCAGCATCCGGCCCACATCTTCCAGCGCCAGGCCGCGCGCATTCATCCGGCGCTCGGCCTGCGCGTAGCCGCTCTCGCTGAAGCACGGATCGATCATCAGGCTGTTGACGCTAACGGCGCGCGCTCCCTCCGGCCAGATCACGGTGATGGTACAGCGGTGCTCCACCGCCATATCAAGGCTGCCATCGGGCCGCAGCGGAAGCTGCCCATCCTGGATCACCAGCCACTGGTACCGCCGAGGGGATGCCTGCTCGCTCATCGCCGATTCCGCTTCTGTGCACGCCGCGCACATAGAGGGCCACTCTCCCCCATTATACCCCGTTCCCGGCACGGCGGCGGGCGCGCGCAAAGGTTGATGGCAGGGCATCGCCTGGCCCTGATGCACGTTGAGAAAATAACCGGCTATGGTGTCACGCGAGAGTCCGGCCTCACCCCCGACCTGCGCGCCTCATGGGAGGCGCTTGGTCCGCCCCCTCTCCGAAAATTTGTATAGACCGGAGAGAT
>DAOUFU010000028.1:0-1703 GCA_034429275.1 Anaerolineae bacterium
CCCGCCCGCCCCGCGAACCGGCCTGCCCCGGCACGGCGCAGCATGGGCGGCGTGATCTCCGACGGTCGCCCCTTGATCGAGATGCTGGCCGACATCGGGACCACCCTCACACGGTGGCTCCAGGCCAATCCTGGCGCTGTCGTCATCAGCGTCGGATCGGCCCTGCTGGGGTTTTTCCTGCTGACTGCCGTGCTGCATGGAGGGGGCAGCGATGGGGCGAGCAACAGCCCGCCCGCGCTGCTGAGCGTGCCCTACGGCCTGACCCAGGTGCCCGGTCACTGGATCATGATTTATGACGAACCCTACCGCGCCAGCATCCAGGCCGCGGTCGATGAGGCGGCGCGCGCCGCCAATTTTGCCCCGCCTCAGGTGATGCTGGGCGGCTATGTCTTCGCCGATTCGCAGACTCGCACCACCGGCTTTTACTGCCCGCCAACCGGAGCCTTTGGCGGGACGAGTGCCCTGCCGGAGCCGCCCTCTGTGTTGGATGGCTGCCTGCCGGTCGCGCTCAGCCCGGAACTGACCGGCTACACCAGTCGTAACTAACCGCCCGCCGGCAGCGGCGGCACATGCGCCCGGTAGGCGCTGGCGTGCACTGTGCCGATCACGAACAGGGTCGCGCCGCCCCACATCATGATCACCGCGATGCCGCCCAGCACGGCGAAGACCACGCTCACCGTTTCCACCAGGTCCACATCGTCCGGGCTGGCGGGCGAATCGCTCAGCCGTTCCTCGAACAGCTCCACCTCCGGGTACGCTTCGCGCAGTGCCGCCTGGTAGCGATCCTGGCTGAGCGCCAGGATGGCCGTGATCACCAGGATCATCGCCAGCGCGCCGCCGATCACCGCCATCAGCAGGCCGAACAGCGCCCAGCGCCGCCCGCCCCGCGACCGCGCCGCCCGCACATGGGCCGCGCCGGGGCCGTCCTCATAGACGCGCCCATCCGCTTCCAGCACCAGGTAGGCAGTGTCCGGTCGGAAGCCGCTCACGGCCAGCATCAGCACATACCACGCCGCGCCGATCAGCGAAACCAGCGCCAGCAGCCAGGTCCCTACGCTCAAGCCCTTGCCATGCGTGAGCACAGCTTCGCGCGGGCCGTGCGAAACCAGCCGGTAACCCCTGTAGAGATAGGTCTGCACGCGCTGCTGTAAAAAGGCCAGCCCTGCCGCCTCATAATCGGGCACGGCGGCATAGCCAGGCGGCATCCGATAGGCGGGCGCATAAGCGGGCGGCTGGATCAGCGCGGGCGGCGGGGTATAGGGCGCGGCGGGGATGGAACGCTCGACGGCGGGCGCAGAAACAGCCAACCCCCGGCGCGGAGTCGAGCCGGAAATGGTCGCGCTGGAAGATTCGGCCTGGGCGGGAGCAGCGGGCGGCGGCGGCAGAATATCGCCCGGCCCGGTGGCCGCTTCCCAATCGACTGCCTCTTCCGCTTCGGCGGCCAGCGCCCCTTCCTCGGCAGGTTCACCCATCTCCGGCAGATCGCCGGGCGGCGCTTCGGCGGCGGGTGCTTCGTCCGGCGAGATTTCCGGCGCGGCGACCTCATCCCCAGGTGCGGACTCCGCCTCTTCCCCGGCGATCACCGGGGCGATCACGTCGGTGGGCAGGTTGGCGCGGGCGATGGCCTCAGCAGAGACCTCGTCCCCAGCGGGGACCTCGTCCCCAGCGGGGACTTCGTCCCCGGCAGGAACTTCATCCGCAGC
>DAOUFU010000029.1:0-8441 GCA_034429275.1 Anaerolineae bacterium
TTTTGGCCGCGCGGGGGTGAGGCCAGCCATTCGCCCAACCCTTTCCGCTCACCTTATCAAAATGCACGACGGGGGCGAAGTCCTCGCAATTCCGCCCCCAATTTGGCATGCACCCGCCCCACCCTCGCCGATTTTGTCCTTTGGCGCAAGTGTGGCACAATTGCACACAGGTGAGCGCGTCCGTCCGCTCATCTCCCAAAACGCTTTGATTGGCCTCAGGAAGGGGGATAGTGCTGTGTCTGACCAAAAAGTCAATTTGCGGAACGAGCGCTACTTTGGATATTTGATGGGGGCCGGTGTTGCCCTGATGATCCTTGCGCTGCTGCTGCGAGGATTGGGCACCATCGAAAACGGGACAACGACCGGCAGCATTTTTGTCATCGGGCTGGCGCTGTTTCTGCTGGGGCTGCTCACCTGGCTCTACCTGTTCCGGCCCTGGGCGCGCTTCGATGACCTCAAGACCCCGCACTACACCGCCGAACATGCACACGGCGAGAGCCATCACGCTCAGGCCGACCAGGCCGAGGCCCACGGCGATGAGGCGGTGTTGGTCGCGGAACCGGCAGCCAAGGCCGCTGTCCCGGTCGCCGTACCCGAACCCAAAACGGCCATCGAGCCGCACGTGATCCAGGTGCCCGCCCCCAACGCCGAAACCGTCGCCGATGTTGCCGGGCACGTCGGCGAAGCGGCCCAGCAAGCCGTCAAGGACGCCGCCGCCGCCGTCAAAAAGGCCGCCGAAGCAGCCGCGCCTGCCAAAGCGGGTGAACCGGCGGAAGCCGACGACCTGACTCTGATCGAGGGCATCGGTCCCAAGACCAACGCGGCACTTCAGGCGGCAGGGATCAAGACCTTTGAGGCACTCTCGCGCATGGCCCCCAACGAGATCGCGGCGCTGCTCAGCGCGGCGAAGGTGCGCATCGTCTCGCCGCCCGATACCTGGCCGGAGCAGGCCCGGCTGGCGGCGGCAGGCGATATGGACGGCTTGCGCGCGCTTCAGTCCCGGCTCAAGGGCGGCATTCTCAAGGACTGAGCCTGAGCCGGGCCTCCCGCTCATGAAGCCATCAAGCGGCAAATCAAGCGCCAAAGTGTGTGCACGCTGCGGACTGTTGCCAGGACCCATCGGGGCGCGGCCCTGCTGCGCCCCACGCGCCCCCTACCGGCAGCCTCAATAGTGGCAGCGGTAAATCGCGGCCTCGTTCAGCTCTTCTACGAAGATGCAGTGACGCGCCACGTGGGCATAGACCGGGCGCAGGTCGGCGGTGTCGTGACGCCCGCCCAGGGCATACCACGCCGCCCGCCGCCCGGCATCCAGCGGCGGCACGCGCAGCCCATCCACCAGTGACCGGTCGATGATCAGAGTCGGGCGGTTAGTCTCCAGGTCGCTGATGATTTCCTGAATCTGTTCCGCCTCGGTGCGATCCTCGTTGGGCAGGATCAGCGGGTAGCCATAATGATATTGCGTCGGGCTGAGCCGTTCCGATTGGAAATTGATGGCCGTGGCTGCGCCCCACACCAGCACCGTGTCGGTGGGCTGCGTGTGCTGCATGACGTAAGTCGCCAGCGGCTCGACTCGCGCCGGGCCGGCCACGTCCCAGTTGATCTGCCAGAAGCGGTAGGTCGTGCCAACCAGCGCTGGCCCGGCGATCCCCAGCGCCAGCCCGAACCAGGCCCAGCGCAGCCGTCGGCGTTCGTCCGGTGTGGGGTTCGGCTGGTGCAGCCACTCGACCATCCGCTCGATGGCGGGCATCAACATCAGCACCAGGGCGGGTAGCAGCGTGATGTAATAGTGTCCGTAGCCCCGGTTGGTCGTGTTCGTCAGAAAGGTATCGATCACCAGGGTCATCGCTGCCCACAGGCTCAGCGTGGCAGCGGTAGCTTCGGGCCGGGTCAGTGCACCCTGGCGCGCAGCGCGCACCCGCCGGAAGGTCGTCTGGAATCCCATGTACAGAAAGGGGATCAGCGGCCCCACCACCAGCGGCGCAGCGCTGCCGAACAGCGCCAGCAGGATTCGCCGGGGAATGCCGACCGGTTTGCCGCTCACCCACGAATGGAACTCCATCGGCGAGATGAAGGTCGCCTCGATAGCCTCGAACAACACGCCATTCCAGGCCAGGTAGGCGGTCACCAGCCCCAGGCTGAGCAGCCCGCCCATGATGATCCCGCCCAACCAGTTCCACCGGCGCGGCGAATACACCACCGGGTGGCGGCTGATCACCAGTGCCGGGATGAACATAAACGCGACCCCCACCGTTGTTTGCTTGATCAGGAAGGCGATGCCCAGCGACGCCCCGATCAAAAATCCCCACCGGTGGCGCGGGTTGATCAGGAAAAGGTACCCGGCCAGGTAGCAGGCCATCTGCGGCAGCAGCGCGTACACCTCGGTGAAGTTCGTGTCCTCCACCAGGATCGGGTGCCGCGTCAGCAGCACCATCGAGAGCGTGCCCGTCCACACCACCAGCCGCGAGCTAAAAATCTGGCTCAGCAGCCAGTACAACAGCCAGCCGGTCAGAAATACCGTCAGCGTTTCGATCAGCCACAGTGCCCAGCGGTTGGGACCAAACAGCACAAATGCCAGCGCGTCGATGTAGTACACGCCGGGCGGCTTGTTGTCCCACGCGTCACGATAGGGCAGCCCACCTTCGCGGATCACCTGGCCCGTATAGGCGAAGATGCCGCTGTCGCGCCCCTGCGGTATCACCGAGGGGGCCAGTTGCAGCGCCACCAGCAGCACCAGGACCAGCAGCGCCAACCCGACCCCGCCTTGAGTCAGCAGCGCGCCCGTGATGGACTTGTCCTTGAGGTGCAGCGATACCGCCGGGTAATTCATGAGATGCCTGTCGTTCCTCGCTACCACTCACTCGCCGCCAGACAGCACGAAGCGGCGCAGGTGCCTGTGTCCTCGACGCCGCTCCGATGATGAGGCAATTGTAACAATCGCACGCCGCTATTTCAAGAGGTCGGCGATGGCCTCGCGCTCCTCGATCAACTCCTGGGTCGTGATCGCCAGCCTGCCCCGGATGTAGTCGCTCAGCTCCAGCCCGCTGACGATCTGCACGGTCCCGGCGCGCGTCGTGCGCAGCGGGAACGAATAGACCAGCCCCTCCGGCACATCATATGGGTTGCCGTCGGAGACGACCGCACCGCTGAACCAGTCGCCCGCCTCGGTCGGCACCTGCATACTTTGCAGGTGGTTGACCACCGCGTTCGCGGCACTGGCGGCGCTGCTCTTGCCCCGCGCGTCGATCACCGCCTTACCGCGCTGCTGCACCGTGCGCATGAACTCGCCCTCGAACCACGCACGGTCGGGGATCACCTCCAGCGCCGGGCGATTCTCGATCAGCGTATGCTCAAAGTCCGGCACCATGGTCGGGCTGTGGTTGCCCCAGATCGCCAGGTTGGTCACCGCGTTCACCGGCACCCCGGCCTTCTGCGCGATCTGAATCTGTGCGCGGTTCTGGTCCAGCCGTGTCATCGCCATCCAGCGGTCGGCGGGCACATCCGGCGCGCTGGCCCTGGCGATCAGCGCGTTGGTGTTGCACGGGTTGGCCACCACCAGCACGCGCACATCGCTCGCCGCATGGTCATTGATTGCGCGCCCCTGGCTGACGAAGATCGGCGCGTTGTCTTTGATCACGTCGGCGCGCTCCATCCCTTTCCCGCGTGGCTTGCCGCCCACCAGGATCGCCCAGTTGACATCCTTGAAGGCCACCTCCGCCTCCGATGTCGCCACAATCCCGTGCAGCAGCGGGAAGGCGCAGTCTTCCAGCTCCATCACCACCCCGTTGAGGGCCTCCGCTGCCTGCGGAATTTCGAGAATCTGCAAGATGACGGGCTGATCTGGCCCAAATGTCTCGCCACTGGCCAGCCGGAACAGCAGGCTGTAGCCGATCTGCCCTGCCCCGCCGGTGACTGCAACCCGAATCGGTGTTTTCACGCCAAAGACTCCTTGTGGATGTGCCGCACAGTGTGCTGAATCACTTTTCTGAGATTATGAGCGAGTCCCTCCAGATCGCCCAATCACTTGCTACCAACCCATCATACGTCTTAAACTTGAATCAAGCTGTGTTGACATCGACGCCAGAAATGGGCACGGGTCTGGATTCGGAGGTCAATACCGCTCACGCCTGAGCACGATCCGCAGAACTATCACTCAGGGATGCCCTTCCAGCGTGTGGGGGCAAACGCTTTGCCCTGCGCTGATGATCGCGCATCCCTCAACCCCAGTGAAAGGAATGCCCCTGCTTATGGTTACTAAAAATGACTTGATGGCTCTCATCAACACCCAGGCCGAATGGTGTGTCTCGCTTTATATGCCTATGGTCCGGGCCGGCATCGAGGTGCAGCAGAACCCCATCCGCTTCCGAAACCTGCTGCGCAAAGCCGAAGCCCAGCTCGAACAACTGGGGCTGCGCCCGCAAGAGACCGAGCGCCTGCTCCAGCCCGCAACCGCGCTGCTCGACGACTTCGACCTGTGGCAGCAGCGCGCCGATGGCCTCGCCGTGTTCGTCAACCCGGATTCGCTGCGCGTCTTCCGGCTGCCCATCGCCCCCGCCGAACACGCCATCGTCAAGACTCGCTTCTTCGTCAAGCCCTTGCTCCCTCTGCTCTCCGGTGATGGCACCTACTACCTGCTGGCGCTCAGCCAGGACGAGGTCCGCCTCATGCGCGGCACGCGCGACAGCATGGCCGAGGTTGAGCTAAATAACGTGCCCGCCAGCCTGGCCGACGCCCTCGCCATCGACCAGATGCGCAGCTACATTCGCGCGGCAACCAAAGGCGGCGGAGGCACCGTCTGGCAGAGCAGCGGGGCCAGCGCCGATGACGAAAAGAAACAGATTCTCCGCTACTTCCAGCAGATCGATCGCGGCCTGCGCGAGCTGATCGCCGATAAGCAGATTCCGCTGCTGCTGGCCGGGGTGGACTACCTGCTGCCCATCTACCGCGAAGCCAACACCTACCCGCACCTGATCGAGGGCGACATCACCGGCAACCCGGAGATGCTCAGCGCCAAAGACCTGCACCAGCCCGCCTGGGAACGAGTCAAGCCGCTCTTCGCCCGCGCCGAGGCCGAACAGCGCGAGTTGTTCGCCACCCTGGCGGGCCGCGCCGATCCGCGCGCCGTGCTCGGTCTGAAGCACGCGCTCACTGCTGCTCACCAGGGGCGGGTCGCCAGCCTGTTCGTCGCGCTCGACCGCCAGCTATGGGGCCAGTTCGATCCTGAAACCGGCACCATGCACGTGCATCCAGAGATGCAGCCCGGCGACCAGGATTTGCTCGACCTGCTGGCCGCCCAGACCCTCGCCAACAGCGGCGCGGTCTTCGCGGTGGAGGCGGACAGCGTGCCCGGCGGCGAGGCTTTCGCCGCCATCCTGCGCTACTGAGCGATTCCCGCTCTCGCCCGCCAGGTCCCACCGCAGGCGTCCCCAACAGGGACGCTGAAGCCGCCCGGCCAGAGAAAATCAAAGGGCGCTCAAGCGCTTGGTTTTGAGCGCCCTTGCGCACTTTGGGAAAATGATCGGCTGTGGTGACCCGCGAGAGTCCGGCCTCACCCGGCATATCCCGTCAAATTGCCAAAGCGCCTCAGCACCAGGTGATGCGCTTGTGGCGCGTTTCCCTGGCCCCGTTCCCTGGGTGTGAGCAAAAGTTGACAGGCAACCACTTGACAAACCGAGCACTCGCTGAACGGGTGATCTGGCCTCACCCCCGCACGGCCAAGAACGGGCCGCGCCGCCCCCTCTCCGAAAATTTTCGGAGAGGAGGCAGACCAAGCGCCTCCCAAGAGGCGCGCAGGTCGGGGGTGTGGCCGGACTCTCGCGGATCACGTGTTTTGATGCAATTGCCCCGGCCCCAATTCCCCTGACAGGTGGGAACGCACGGGGTATACTTCACCGGGTCCTGGTGCACTGCCGCGCCGGGACCCGGCGTGCTGTTCTTGGATTGTTCAGGAGGCCCCATGACGACCATCCTGGTTTCGGGTCTGATCAATATTGAAACTACGCTGCGGGTGGATGGCTTTCCCATCCTCTACAGCCCGGTGCGCTATCCCTTCTGGGGCGTGCGTGCCACCGTCTCCGGCGTGGGCTACAACGTGGCGAAAGCGCTCACTGTGCTGGGCGACAACGTGCGCTTCCTCTCGCTGATCGGTGACGACATCGCCGCTACCACCGTCTATGACCAGCTTCAGGTCGATGGCATCCGTCCCGGTTATGTACTGGCCACCCTGGAGGAAACGCCCCGCTCGGTCATCCTCTACGACGACACGGGCAAGCGCCAGATCAACGTGGACCTCAAGGACGTGCAGGAGCACATCTATCCCCAGGCGCAGTTCGAGTCCGCCATCGCCGGGTGCGCCCTGGCCGTGTTGTGCAATGTCAACTTTTCGCGCCCCTTCCTCGCCCAATGCCGGGCGCGCGGCATCCCCATCGCCACCGACGTGCACGCCATTGGCGACCTGGAATCCGAATATGATGCCGACTTCATGGCCGGGGCCGATATCCTGTTCATGAGTCACGAGAGCCTGCCCTGCCCGCCCGAAGAATGGCTGCGCCGCCTGTGGGATCGCTACGGTACGCCCATCGCGGTCATCGGCAAAGGCGCAGAAGGCGCGCTGCTGGGCCTCAAAGACTCCGGGCGCATCCTGACCTTCCCCGCTGTAGAGACCCGGCCCCGCGTCAGCACTGTCGGCGCGGGCGATGCCATGTTCTCAGCGTTCGTCCACCACTACGCGCTCACCCACGATCCCGAAGCCGCACTGCGGCGCGGCGTGGTCTTTGCTTCGTACAAGATCGGCGAGACCGGGGCCTCCGAAGGCTTCCTCGATGCCGCCGGGCTGGAGGAATGGGTGAAGAAAACCGGCGGGTAGAAGATCGGGTAGCGCTGGGGCTGCTCTCATGGGCCACCCTGCCGAAGTCCATCCGCCCAGATGAACCAACTCGCCACGCCAGCACACGGCTATCAAGGTGTGCTGGCAAATCAGCAGGTATCGCAACGCCATCATTCAAGGAGTCTCATTCATGCCATCAGGTCACCAGGACCGCCGTTACTGGGTCGAGACGCTGAACCGTGTCACGCGCCCGGTGTTCTCTGCGCTGGCCAGCCGCCGGCTCAAAGCCACCATGCCCGTCGAGATCGCGCACACCAGCCGCCCGCGCGATCATGTCAGCCATTTGGAAGCCCTGGGCCGCGCGCTGGCCGGAGTCGCGCCCTGGTTCGAGGCCGAACACCTCGCGCCGGACGAAGCCGCCTGCCGCGATGACCTGCTCGCCCTCGCCCGCGAATCCCTGCGCGCCGCCTGCGATCCCGCCTCGCCTGACGCGCTCAATTTCACCCAGGATCGCCAGCCCCTGGTCGATGCCGCCTTCCTGGCGCACGGCCTGCTGCGCGCACCACGCGCCCTCTGGGCAGACCTGGACTCCTCTACCCAGGCCCTGGTGATCGATGCGCTGCTCCGCGTGCGCGGCATCATGCCCAACTGGAACAACTGGCTGCTCTTCGCCGCGATGGTCGAAACCTTTTTGCACCACGCCACTGGCCAGGGCGACCTGCTGCGCATCGATTACGCGCTGCGCCAGCACGAGCAGTGGTACAAGGGCGATGGCCTGTATGGCGATGGCCCCTACTTCCACTGGGACTATTACAACAGCTACGTGATCCACCCCATGCTGCTCGAAATCACCCGCGCCATGCAGAAGGTCCACCCGGAAGCCGCGGCCTGGTACCCCACCCTGCTCCAACGCGCTCAGCGTTACGCCGTCATCCAGGAACGATTGATCGCGCCCGATGGCAGCTTCCCGGTGATCGGTCGCTCGATCACCTACCGCGTGGGTGCATTCCAGGCGCTCGCTCAGGTCGCGCTGTGGGACCTGCTGCCCGCCGATCTGCCGCCCGCCCAGGTGCGCTGCGCCCTGACCGCCGTCATCCGGCGCACGCTCGACGCGCCGGGCACCTTCGATCCGGCGGGCTGGCTGCGGCTGGGGTTGGCCGGTCACCAGCCGGGGCTGGCCGAATCCTACATCTCGACCGGCAGCCTCTACCTGTGCGCGACCGGGTTTTTGCCGCTTGGCCTGCCGCCGGATCATCCCTTCTGGTCCGGCGATCCGCTGCCCTGGACGGCTCAGCGCGCCTGGTCCGGCCAGGATATCCCCTGCGACGGGGCTATCGACGGTTTCAAAGACAGGTGACTTCAAGGACAGATGAGCGGAACGCCTTCAGACCTATAGCCGCACGCTTATGCACTTTGAGAAAATAACCGGCTATGGTGACCTGCGAGAGTCCGGCCTCACCCCCGACCTGCGCGCCTCATAGGAGGCGCTTGGTCTGCCCCCTCTCCGAAAATTTTCGGAGAGGGGGCGAAGCGGCCCGGTTTTGGCCGCGCGGGGGTGCGGCCAGCCGGTCGCCCTCTCCTATCCGATCAATTTGCCAAAATGCGTCAGCGTGCGGCG
>DAOUFU010000030.1:0-7269 GCA_034429275.1 Anaerolineae bacterium
CCATCCAATAGGCGGCCACGCTGGCGACAATCAGCCCGCTGACCCCGCCCAGCACCGCATCATACGCGCCCTGCCCGGGAGAAGCGGCCCATTCGGCCTCGCCCGGCAGCACGCCCGCGAACCACACGAAGAACGCCAGCAGCACGTTGGCCCCAAACCCCACCCAGATTACGCGCCGCGACCGCCGGTAGCCATAGACTTCGGTCAGCACGTCGCCAAAGATGTAGCTGATGGGAAAGACCAGCGTCCCGGCATCGAACAGCAGATCGATCGGTCCCAGCGCCGTTTTCAGATCGATGATCTTGGCGCTGCTCAACAGGTTGGAGATCAACAACACGGTGACGAACAGCGCCATCACCAGGTCATAGTATTGGTAGTCGCGCCGCGGCGGGCGTGCGTTTTGAGGTGACATAACGGATAACAATCCCCTTCTCACCGGTATACATCGCGGGAAATTGTATCACAGCCCGCGCCGCTGAGTAGAGGCAGTTTGTCGAAATTTGGGCCGCCGGGGGTGCGTGCAAAACCTGACAGCGAGTTTTCCGGGTAAACACCGGTCTCACCCCAAACGTGGCCGCTCCCTGCGGGTTCAGCTCGGTTTTGCCCATCTCCAAAAGTTTTGGAGATGGACGGCACGGCCCGTTCTTGGCCGTGCGGGGTGAGGCCAGATCGCCCGTCCAGCGAGTGCTCGGTTTGTCAAGTGGCTGCCTGCCAACTGTTGCTCACACCCGCCGCCGGGGAGCAGGAACCGCCCCACTCCCCGGCGCCAGAACTCGCTCTTCGCCCCACTAGTGGCCCAACGTCTCGCTCCGCCGCTCCGAGTTGAAGATGCCCGTCGGCGTGGTGATGCCGCCCACTTCCGCCACCTTCTCGAACGTCAGCGCGTCGTAGACCCGTACCACATTCCCCTGCCAGTCGCTGATGTACACAAACTGGCCATCGGCGGTGAGTTCTGGGTGCAGGGTCTGAATCCCTTCCTCGATCACGTGCACCACCTCAAACGTACGTTTGTCGATCACGTAAATCCGGTTCGGCTGGGTGGCGAACATGGTGTCCGCCCACACGTAGGGATTGTGCGGGTGCGCGCGAATGAACAGACCCGGTCCGCTCGTCGCCACTTCGCCCACAATTGTGTTATCCGAAAGGTTCCAGATCGTCACCTTGCCCTCGCCTGCGTGGACTGTCGCCCCATACTGCACGCTATCCACCTCCCACGTCGCGCCGGACCCTGGATGCGGCGTGTTGCCGGTCAGGATCGGGTCGAGCAATCGCCAGTTCTCCACGTCGATCACGGCCATCCAGTCATTAGCCTGCGACGCGATATAAAAGCGCGTGTTGTCCGGGCTGAGGAAACCGTCATGCAGCACGCCGCCCACCTTCTCCAGCTTGTCGATCGGGAAGGTGGGGTCGTCCCACTTGATCCGCCACACCTGCCCGGCTTCCTTCAGGCCGATCAAAAAGTACGGACCCACCAGGCTCGGCGCGACATCGCTGGTGATCGCCACGCGCGACTGCACGATCTCGCCCTGCATGTTCTCGCCCTCGGTGTGGATCACCGCCAGCGGGTGGAAGGTAGCCGCATCCAGAATCACTGCCGTGGCCGGGATATAGTTGCCCACAATGATCTTCGTGCCGTCATCGGAGATCGCCAGCCCGCGCGAATCCAGCCCGACGCGCACCATGCTCACCGCCTGAAGCGTGTACAGGTCGATCTTGAACAGCCACCCGTCGCGCCCCACGTTGTAAGCCCAGCGCGGGTTCACCGGGTCGAAGGCATAGCCGTGCGCCCGGTAGCTCGCCGCGATGTGCCCCAGCAGCGTGTGCGTATCGCCATCGAACACGGCGATGCTGCGCGCCTCACGCTCGGTCACCAGCAGCAGGTTGTCGATATTGCCACTGTGGGTCGGCGCGTCGGGCAGCGTCGCCTCGTCTACCAACACGGCGCGGCTGGCCTCGATCTGGTCCGCTTCCCACTGCACATAGCGCGCATCTACCTCGCTGCGCATATAGCCCACCAGCGCCCACACCTCTTCGTCCGAAAGCCCCAGCGGCCCCCAAGCGGGCATCACCGTGCCGGGACGCCCGTTTTTGATCACATCGAAATAGAACAGGTCGTTCTCGGCCAGCCGCCCAGGGATCAGCGCCGGGCCGGTTGCACCCTCGCGGTTCGGCCCATGACAGCCGCCGCAGCTATCGCTGTAGGCTTCTTCGACGCTCCGCCCACCAAACAACGGCGGAGCCACCGCGCCGCCCGCCAGCACGATCAACACGGCCTCCATCGAAGGATGCAGGCCGCAGCCATATCGAAATGTGCCCGGCTGGTTGGCCTGCCAGACAAAGCTCTCGCCCGGTGCAATCTCCCCCGAATCGAACCACCCTTCCAGGCTGACCACCCGGTGCGGCACCGAATCATCATTGCGCCAGGTGATTATCGCCCCGGTCGCCACAACCGCCGTATGCGGGCTGAACGCCATGTTGGCGATCGAAACGGTGATCGCCGTCGCGGGCGAGCCATCATCGCCCTGCGCGGTGACGGCTCGCTGCTGCACGGCCATCGTCACCAGCGCCACCACCATCATCCCTGCCCCACTTGCTGCCAGCAGCTTTCGTAACATGATCATGAACCTCACCTTTCGGCCATTCCCAGGGAAAAAACCGGTCCGTGCCGGTCGCAGCAGACCGGAGACTTTTCCTTAGCCTAGCACAGCCAAAGTCGGTGAGCCTTGATCTACATCAATTTCAACAATATTCATCTTTTTATTCGCGGTAATTGAGAGAATGCACCTCGCCGCCGCCCACCATACAACGAGGGCGCTCGCGCGCCCCCCTGTCTCAGTGCTTCAGTTGATTCTCTCGCCCGGCGAGTCTCGCCCGGGCTATTCCGCCAGTGCTGCGCTCAGCGTCACCTCGATGCTCTCGGTGGTGAATGAGAACGAGAACAGGCTCTGATCTACCGTGATCACATACAGTTCGTCCGCCTCGACATCGACATACAGGACCGCTTTCCGCAACCCTGCCGCCTCCGAGAGATCGAACAGGTAATCGTTGGTCGAGAAAACCATCATATCCACGCTGGCCGCAAGCTCGCCGCCCGGCTGCTCAATCGTGAACATCCAGGTGCCCGATTCTTCCGGCATGACCACAAACATCGAGGGTTTGTTCTGCTCATAGTCGGCAAGGACGGTCGCCGTCACCGATCCGCCCGGCTGAAGCTGCGCTGGCGATTCCAGGCTGAGCGTGAACGGCCCCCAGGCATCATCCGATCCGTCGGAGTAAGAAGAACGGCTCGCCACCAGCGTATAAGTCCCATTGACGGGCAGCTTGGCCAGAATCAGCGAATTCAGGCCGTTGAAATCATCGTTTGAGGCAAGTTCCGCCCCCGAAGGGTCCAGCAGTTGCAGCGACGGATCGAGGTTGTACTCAAACCCCACCGTCATCTGCGCCATAATGATCGCTCCGGCCTGGCCCTCGAAGGTAAACGCCATCTGGGGCATTTCCGCCGAGAGTTCACCTTCCACGACATCACCGATAGCCAGCGTGCCGCCCTGCGCCCCCGCCGGAAGCACCATCACGCCTGCCAGCAGGCCCACCAGCACACCCAATACCATCAGCTTACGCATGGAGTTCTCCTTTTTCACATATCAATCACTCTATGTTTTGCCGTCTCACAAACAGCTTTCATCAACGCATTCTACTCTCAACCTGCAAAGCACACAAACCCTGTGAGACAGGGAAAACGCACCAAACGGATAGTCCCGGCTGACACGC
This sequence comes from Anaerolineae bacterium, assembly GCA_034429275.1. GTDB lineage: Bacteria > Chloroflexota > Anaerolineae > Aggregatilineales > Aggregatilineaceae > DAOUFU01. Next base: position 3,769 of record DAOUFU010000030.1, read on the forward strand.
ATCGCCTGGCCCTGATGCACTTCGGCCATGTGATCGGATATGAGGGCGACAGATGACTGGCCTCACCCCCGCGCGGCCAAAACCGGGCCGCTCCACCCCCTCTCCGAAAATTTTCGGAGAGGGGGCAGACCCAGCGCCTCCCATGAGGCGCGCAGGTCGGGGGTGAGGCCGGACTCGCTCTGGTCACGTATTTTGATGCAATTACCCTGCCCTGTGAGATCGCCGGTTGTGTGGTACAATCCCTCTCATGTTCAACACGTCCACCTGTGCCACACAAGGATACCAAGCGCACATGACTGATCAGCCTGTCGATGATCTGCTGCCTGTTGATGATCACCTCTCCGACATCGACTCCCTGCCCGACCTCGACGACCTGCCCCCCGGCCACAAGAGCGGGTTCGTCGCCGTCATCGGGCGACCCAATGTCGGCAAATCCACCCTGATGAACGCGATCCTCGGTGAGAAGATCGCCATCGTCAGTCCCAAGCCCCAGACCACTCGCCTGCGCCAGTTGGGTATCTACACCCGCGACACGGTGCAGATCGTGTTCGTCGATACACCCGGCATTCACCAGCCGCGCAACCCGCTCGGCGAGTTCATGGTCAGCGTGGCCGCCGAAGCCCTGCGCGATGCCGATGTCATCCTGTTTGTGGTCGATGTCAGCGAAGCCCCCACCGTCGAAGATGCGCGCATCGCCGAACTGATCCTCACCGCCCGCGATGTGACGCCTGTGCTGCTGGTGCTCAACAAGGCCGACCTGGTCAGCCAGGATGACCGCGCCGCCAATATTGCCGCCTTCCAGGAACTCGCGCCCCACGCCGAATGGCGCACGGCAGTCGCCCTCACCGGCGACGGCGTGGACGAGGTGATCGCCAAGATCATCGACATGCTGCCCGAAGGTCCGCGCTACTTCCCCGAAGACCAGCTTTCCGATACCGCCATGCGCGACATCGTGGCCGAGATCATCCGCGAAAAGGCGCTGATCAACCTGGACCAGGAGGTGCCGCACGGCATCGCCACCGAAGTCCTGGAATACAAACAGCGCAGCGACACCATGACCTACATCAGCGCCAATATCTACGTTGAGCGCGACACCCACAAGGGCATTCTGATCGGCAAAAACGGGCGAATGCTCAAGACCATCAGCCAGGAGGCCCGCCAGGAGATCGAAGCCTTCATCGGCACACGGGTCTACCTCGAACTCTGGGTCAAAGTGCTCAAAAACTGGCGGCGAGACGAAAACGCCCTCCGCCGCCTGGGGTATCGCATCCAGCGCTGATCGCACACCCGTCGTAGTGAACGTTCCGGGCACGCCGCCTTGAGATCACCGGGCAGCGCGCCCGGCTGGAATCAAGCGCCTGTTGGCGCGGTTTGTGGGGGAAACGTGTCGTGACTCTGCACGTGCGGATCGCACACCGGAACGACATCCTGGCCTGGCTCAATCTGGGCGCGGAAGTCGAGCCGCTGTTCGGTCCCTTACGCTACAATCCCGGCTTTTTGCACGCCATCGAAAAACACATCGACGACTCGACGGCCTTCTGCGTGCGCGTGGATAACGGCCCTTCCGGCGCGCCGCTGATGGGCGGCCTGCTCTTTTCCTGCGATCCGCCGCTCTACGAGATTAGCTGGCTGGCCGTCAGCGCCGCCTATCGCCGGATGGGCGTGGCCGAGGCCCTGCTCAACCATGCCATCAGCCTGATCCAGCCGCCCGCCGAGCTGACTCTGATCACCTTCGCCGAAGGGGTGCCCGGCGGTGAGCCTGCCCGCCGGCTCTATGCCAAATTCGGCTTTCGCCCCGGTGAACCCGGCCCGGATAACCCCGGCGGCATCCCCACTCAGGTATTCCGCCGCACTTTTGGCGATCCGCCCGCCGTCTATGCCGTCATCCGCCACTCGTTCCGCTGCCTGATGGTCCAGCACTTCGACGGCTCCGGCGACGAAACGACCGAAGGTCAACCGCCCTGGACTCTGCCCAACGGCGTGGTAGACCCGCTCACCCACGACCGGGGCGATGCCCTGCGGCGTGCCCTGGCCGATGGCTTTGGACTCACCATCGCGGCTAAGCGTTTTGTTCGCCGCTATCTGCACGGCACGCGCCTGCACTATGTCTACTGCGTCCGCCCGGAATCCGACGCCATCCGGCTCAACCCCGACCTTTTCGCTGGGGCAGCCTGGCTCACCCAGGCGGAGATTCGCCGCCAGTGGCTTGAAGGCCGCCTCGCCGCGCGCTTCATCATGGACGCCATCCAGGACTCGGCCACCATCTACCCGTGAGCGGAGGCTTTCCTCACGCGCCCAATGCCGGTTCCGCCAGCACCACGCGCGCGCGCTCCACGTCGCGCCCAATCTGCGCGACCAGTTCCTCCACCCCGGAGAATTTCATCTCCGCGCGCAGCCGCTCGATCACATCAAACGCCAGCCGCTGCCCGTAGATGTCGCGGTCGAAGTCCAGCAGGTACGCCTCGACCGTCTCTGCCTGCCCGTCAAAGGTAGGCCGCCGTCCCACATTTGCAACGGCCATCAGCCGCTCGTCGCCCAGCCGCGCCCACCCCGCATATACGCCGTAAGCGGGCAGCACCTGCTCGCGCCACACCGCCAGGTTAGCCGTCGGGAAGCCGATCGATCGCCCCCGTTTGTCTCCGGCCACCACCTCACCCGCCAGCCGATAGGGTCGCCCCAGCCACTGCGCCGCCAGCGCCACATCGCCCGCCCGCACGGCCTCGCGGATCGCGCTGCTGCTGATGATCTTGTCGCTGCCATCGCCGCCGACCAGGCCGATCGAGCGAAGCTTATACCCACGCTCCATCCCCAGCCGCCGCAGAAAATCCACATCCCCCTCGCGCTTGTAGCCGAGCGCGAAATCTGCCCCAACCCACAGTTCCGCCAGCCGCAAATGTTCCTGCAGGCTGGCCACAAAATCCGCCGCGCGAACCTGGCGCACCTCGTCATCAAACGGATGCGTCACCACCAGTTCGATCCCCAGCTCACCCAGGGCCTCGGCGCGCTCTTCCGGGGTCATCAGGTAATGGCGTGCGTCCAGCGCCCGGCCCATCACCACGTCGGGATGCGGGTAGAAGCTCAGCACGGTGGGCAGATAGCCGCCCAACTGCGCCGCCTCGACCAGCCGCATCAGCAGATGCTGGTGCCCGCGATGCACGCCGTCAAACATGCCCACCGCGACGATAGTCGGTCGATCCGGGTGGGCATCTGCCAAACGAGTCACATGCTGCATAACCGGTCTTTCCACCTCACTTGTAGAGTGACTCACTCGCCGCCAATGATCGTGCCTGCCTGTGAACAATACCAAAAACGCCCGTTTCAGCCCACAATCGGGTGAATTTGATTGTCGGGGCATGAAGTCGCGGGGCGGCGTCCAGCCTCACCCCCGCGCGGCCCGTTCCTGGCCGCGCCGCCCCTCTCCAAATAAAGTTTTGGAGAGGGGCAAAACCGAGCCGAACCCGCAGGGAGCGGCGAGGTTTGGGGTGAGGCCGGTGTTTGCCC
>DAOUFU010000031.1:0-3922 GCA_034429275.1 Anaerolineae bacterium
CGTCGCCCTCATATCCGATCAATTGGCCAAAGTGCATCAGGGGCAGGCGATGCGCATCAACCGAAACAGTTTTTTTGATGCGTTTGCCCTGGGTGCGTGCAAAACCTGACAGCGAGTGTTCCGGGCACCCCCGACAGTCTCATGCCCCGAAAATGGAATACACCCTGCCGCCTCCGCTGCCCAGATGAACGCCGAATCCAAAATATCAAAAATGTAAAAACGTGTATAAAATAATCGGTGGCTCTATATGCTCTGAAATTTGATGAACGGCGTATGATACAATCGGCATAATCCATCTGCGCTCATCCGAAGGGAAAACGTCCATGTACTACAATGTGCTGCTCGTAGAGGATGACCGGCGCACGGCGGAGAGCCTTGCCAGCCAGCTTCGCGTGATGGGCCACACCGTCAGTATGGCCCTCAGCCCGCGCCTGGCGATGCAGACTCTCAACCAGGTGATCCCGGATGTGATCTTCATGGACATCAACATGCCCGGCATCGACGGGCTGGAGGTGGTGCGTTTCCTGCGCCGCGACCCGGTCACTTCGATGGTCCCGGTGGTGGTCGTCACCGCCAACGACAGCCCGGAAGTCAAGGAACAATCCTACGAAGCAGGCGCGGATTATTTCCTGGTCAAGCCCACCAGCATCGAAGACCTGGAGGCGGCGCTCAAACACGTCCTGCGCGATGCGCCGCCCCCCTACAACTAGCGCCTCTGATCAGGGAATCACCCGGAACCACTGCCCGTAGCCGATGCCGATCACCTGCCCTTCCGGCAGCGTGAAGTATACCTGCGCCATCGGCTGCGGCTGCCGGGTCCCAGCGACATCCTGCACGGTCATGCTGTACCCCTGCTCCGGCCCCAGCGCCCATCCCAACCGCGCGCGCACGTCCGGCACGTTCGCCCACACCTTGCCAAACCCGGCCATCGGCGCGGTGCGGTTCAGCGGCGGGACCTCGCTGAGCACCACTTCCGGCAGCGCGGCGAAGCTGGTCTCTGGGAAGGATGCCGCCGTCCCACCGGTCTTGTCATGGTCGTAAATCACCATGATCTCGTTGGTATCGCTTCGCCAGACCATCAGCCCGTTCTCGAAGGTCTGAATGCTGGCCGGCACACTGCGCGGATCGTTGAGCGGGCAGCCGTCGCCGCCCTCGAAGAAGAAGGACCTCAGGCAGTTCACCTCCACCACCGCCTGCGCCGTCGTGCCGCCGACCACCGTCCGCAGCACATAGATCACCGAATAGGCGGCATAGTCCGGCAGGTAGACCGTCGCGCTGCCCTGCGGCGACTGCGCATTGACCACCGTCACCGGCATGGCCATTCCCGGCACGACCTGCTCGATCACCACGCCGCCCGCGCCCACGATCTCCCAGCTCAGCGTCACCGCCTGGCCGGGATTGACCTTAGCCGGGCGCGCCAGGAATGAGGCCACCGTCGCCGCGCCCACCTGCGGCGCAGGCGTCAGCGTTGGCGGCTGGACCGGCTGACTGACATCGCCCACCACCTCCAGCACGATCTCGGCCTCGTCGTACACTTCCTCCGTCACCAGGTCGATCAGGCGCATCCGCAGCGTGATCGTGTCCTCGCCCAGCCGCAGCACCGGCGCAACCGGCCCTGCTGAGATGGACGGAATCCACAGGTCCGCGCGCGGCAATTCCACCGACTGCGCCGACCCGTCGGCGAAGACCTGCTCGAAGACCGGCTGCGAAGTCGCGCTGCGATGCGCGATCTCCCACTTCACCTCCACGAAACTGGTCCTGGCGGTCAGGTCGGCCACCGAGACGCTGTCCACGTTCGCCGCAAATGCGCGGATCGAGGGGGCGCTTTCGTCCTCGGCGTAAGGGATGGTCAGCACCCGCTGATCGACGACCGCGTTGGTGTCGGTCTTCACCAGCGAGAGCAGGTAAGTGGGCGGGCCGAATCCCATCGGGTGCAGCACCAGCACCTCGCGCGAGCCGTTTGGCTCCAGGGTCGCCCCCAGTGGTCCGAACAACTGCTCCCAGCGATCCATCCGGTAGCCGAGGATCTCCAGGTGATACTCATCGGTCATGCCCAGGGTGCGCCAGCTCAAGGTTGTTGATGCCTCGCCGCCCTCAGCCTCGGATGCGGTCACCGTTTTGATCGAGCTTTCAAACACCAGGATCGCCGGGCGCGGCGTGACTCCCTGCGCCGTCGCATGAGGCAGGCCGCCGATCAGCACGCCCGCCGCCGCCAGCAGCGCCGCCGCCACGATCACGACCCAACCGATCCGCACGTGCTTTTTGAAGTTGTGGACTCGCATAGTACACCCCTCACCTGAACAGGTTTCACCGAAGACCGTAGATTTAGCTTACAGGCGGGGCGGTTTTGGGGCAAATGAAGACGGGCCAGGACAGACGCGCCACAAAGGATATTCCGGTGGGCGCGCAGAATCGAGGCGTTAGGGGCCATTCAAAAAACCCTCATCCTGTCGGCTCACACCGGTTCTCTCTTGCTCAGGGCAAACGAAAAGAGCAGGTTCTGGGTGACCTGCTCCCTTCTCCATGAGGGAAATGTACTCTTTTGGGTCCGCGGGATGAGAACCCAAAGAGCCTGTGCAAATGGTCTCTTACGGCGCAGTCGGGCGCGGCCCGGTGATCACGATATTGTCGAAGTGCACCTCGACGGTCGCGGGCAAATCCGACCCCGAACTTGCCTCCAGGGCCAGCGTGCCGCTTTGGGCGCGCCGCAGGGGATCGGTAACACGCCCCACCAACTGGTGATTGTAGTACAGCGACAGGGTGCCGTCTTGCGCCCACAGGCCGATGGTTACCGGCGAACTCGCGGGCCGGATCAGCGGGGAGTCGGTCCAGTCCTGGATGGGCGTCCACCCGTCTTTGTTGTGATACTGAACCGACCACCGCCCCTCGCTGGTGAACAGGGCCGCGTAATATTCGTTGGCGTTGGCGCTGCGATACACCTCCAGGCCATATTCATAATAGGGCGGCGTGTTGGCGATGTGCAGGTCCGCCTGGATGTACACCTCGTCGAACACGGGCACTTTGCACGGCGCGTTGGCGCTGGTGATCGAGGGGGCCAGCACATGCGCGACCATCTCGCCGTTGTTGAGCGTCCAGATCGAATTCAGGTCGATGGCCGGTTCCCAACACAGCGACAGGCGCGGATCGTAGGTATCAAAATCGTCCCAGGCATAGAGATATTCATATCCCGGCTGCACGATCAAAATATAGTCGCCGCCCACGCCGGAGGTACGCTCCAACACGATGGTATAGCTGCCGCTCACCGGGGCAACCAGCGCGTTGACCACGCTGCTATCGGTAGCCCCCTCCGGCAGCGCCCCCACCCCAAACACCTGCCGGTCGGGCGTGTACACAGTCACCTGGGGAACCACGTCGCCGGTGCGCATGAAGGCCGAGACCGAAAAGACCATGTGCTCGGTCAGTTCGATGGAATACACCACGCGCGGCGAGCCATCATCCAGCCGCCCTGCCTGGTATTCCATGAACCCGACCGGCATCGCCGCCGGTGTCTCGACAGGCGACTGGGCGCTGACCGGCGCGCTCAGGGCGGTCATCGCCGCCAGCGCCACCGCGATCACCACCACCCCCAGGACGATTCGCCACCCGCTCGACGCACTGTGCATCCGCAGTCTCTCCCACAAATGATGAATATCGACTCGTTTCGTTAATGATTCCTTCATGGTATTGTACACCATTTTCCCCACCTGCACACCCCTTTGTGCACCGCCGACCCAGGGCAAACGCATCAAAAAAGCTGTTTTGGTTGAAGCGCATCGCTTGCCCCTGATGCACTTTGGCCATGTGATCGGATATGAGGGCGGCGAATGGCTGGCCTCACCCCCGCGCGGCCAAAACCGGGCCGCTTCGCCCCCTCTCCGAAAATTTTCGGAGAGGGGGCAACCGACAACGCGCCCGCAGGGCG
>DAOUFU010000032.1:0-11836 GCA_034429275.1 Anaerolineae bacterium
CAAGGTGCCCAGCACGCAGGTAGCGCAGTGGGGCGACGTGGTGACTGACCTCTATGAGGTGACGAACACCGGCACCTCGCCGATTGAAGCACTGTCGGGCATCGACAGCGACACGGCGGTGAACAGCGACCCGGCCTGGGTCTGGCCGACCGTGCTGCCCGCAGGCGAGACGCGCCGCGTCACCATCCAGCGGACGATCCGGGCTACCGATCCTGACCCGTATACCAACACGGTACGGGTGACGGGCCAGATCAACGGCGTACCGTTCTCTCAAACGGCAACCGAGTCGGTGTACATCGGGAACGCAAGCCTGGTCGTCGAGAATACGCCTTCGACAACCTACGCGACGCCAGGGCAAAACGTCACCTTCACGTACCGGCTGCGGAACCTGGGCACGGAAGACCTGCTCATCACGGGCGCGAGCGATAACCTGTGCACGCTGACGGCCCCGAATGCGCTGATGGATCAGATCACGGATGATCCGAAGGTGCTGGCCGCCGGTGGAACGCTGGTGCTGACCTGCACGCAGCCCGCGCCGGCCTCCGGCACGATGACATCAATGCTGCGGGTGGACGCAGAGGGCCAGACCTCCGGCACGGCGGTGACGGACACGGCTTCGGCGCAGGTGGCGATCACCAGCGGCGGCGTGCTGCTGCCCAAAGCTGCCGATCGGCAGGCGGCGCAGCCCGGCCAGGTGATCAACTACACCATCACGGTGACGAATGTCGGCAACGAACCGCTGCAGAACTTCGTCTTCACCGCTCCGATGATCAGCAACCCGCTGCCCGCGCCGCCTGCATCGCTGGCGGTGGGCGCGAGCTTCACCATTCGTGGAACGTACACCGTGCAGCTGGTGGACCAGGTGGTGACCAACTCTGCCACCATCACGGCGGTGGGTGCGACCACCGGAACGCCATTCTCCGACAGCGACACGGTGACGGTAGGCGTCATCACTGACCCGAACGCGGCCCTGCTGCTGACGAAATCGACCAGCGCGACCAGCGGCCAACCGGGGCAGGATGATATAACTTACACGCTGCGCGTGCAGAACATCAGCTCGAACACGGTGGGCGGATCCGGCGATGCCATCCTGCTGTACGATAACGGTACGCTGGTCGCGACGATCCCCTCGCTGGGACCGGCGAATGTGTTCACTATCAACCACGTGACGACCATCCCGACCGATATCACTACGCCGACGTATACGAACCCGGCGTGGGTGGTGATGGAAAGCGGCGGGGACCACGTCGATGATGCAGCGGTGACGCTGCCGCTCACGCTGGTGGAGATCACCAAGACGACGGCGGAACCGAACACCGGACCTGGCCGCGTCATCACCTACAACTACGCCGTGAGGAACCTGAGCACGGCAGACCTGAACGGCGTCGCCCTGGTCGACTCGATGCAGAGCAGCACGGTGTTCACCGACTTCACGTGGGTGACGCCGCTGGGCACGATCCCCGGATCGGGCAGCGCGAGTGCGAGCGCGACGGTGACGGTGCCGGGCAGCATGTTGGCCCCCAGCCTGATCAACAACACGGTCGAGGCCCGGCTGATCGGGCGCGTCGTAGGGCGAGGTTCGGCGGAGGTCCAGAACGTAGGCGCGCTGCCGCTGACCATGACCAAGACGGCGGACAAGGCGAGCTACGCACCCGGCGAGACGATCACCTACACGATCACGGTGACCAACCCGAACTCGATCCCGATCCCCGGTGTGACGATCACTGACCCGGTGGTGACGTGGAACGCGCCGATGCCGCTGAACCTGACGCTGCCCCCGCTGAGCACGACGACCTACACGGGGACGGCGACCGCGCCGGTGTTCTTCGCCGACGGGCCGTACACCAACACGGCGACGGCATCGGCGACGGGCATGACCGACGTGACAGCTTCGGCGACGGTGACCGTCACGGCAGCGCTGCCGCTGACGATCGCCAAGTCGGCGAACTTCGACGAGTTCGTGAGCGGCGATACGGTTACGTACACGATCATCGTCAGCAACCCGAACCTGGTGGCGGTGCCCGGCGTGTCGCTGTCCGACTCGATGCAGGGGACTCCTGGCTTCGCGTGGCAGGGCGGTGCCCCGACCAATGTCACCATCCCGGCAGGCACGGCAGGCAATCCCAGCACGACAAGCTTCACGGCGACGTGGACGATCCCGGTGCCTGAGGCGACCCCGACGCCCCCGGCGCCCCCGGCGACCCCAGCGCCCCCGACAACCACGCCGGTGACGAACACGGTGACGATGACCATCGCCAGCGCGCCCGGCTATACGGCCACGGCTTCGGCGACCATCCTTGTCTCCTCACCCGTTTACCGGATCAGTATTGCGGTGACCTCGAACCCGACCATCCCGATCCCCGGCGCGCCGGTCACCTACACGGTGACGATCACCAATGTGGGCAATGTGCCGGTGAGCGGGCTTTCGGGCACGTGGACGCTGACGCCGCAGGGCGGCACCGCGACGACCCCGGTCACCCTGACGCTGGCCGCGACCAGCCTGGCGCGCGGTACCAGCACGACGGCGACCGTCACGCGGACGGAAGACCAGACCGGGCCGTATACCTTCACGGCGACCGGGCAGTTCTCGACACCGACCGGCGTGGCCCCGGTGACTGCTACGCTTGACCTGAACCCGGCGCAGCCCTCGACGGCGCTGCAAATCCTGATCACGGCGGTACGACAGAGCGGGGCCTCTGGCGTGAGTCTCGACGGTCTCAACGGAGGAGCCCCGATGCAGACCGGCAAACCGTTCACCGTGACGGCGCGGCTGGTGAACCTGACCACCAACTCGATGACGGTGGGGCGGCCCACCGCGGCGCTCAACATCGGTGGACCAGCGGGCGTCGTCTGCCTGCCCGGCCCCGATATCACGGGCGCGCCGACCTGGCCCAGGACCCTGACCGGCAGCCAGTCGATGAATATCTCGTTCGTGTGCACCGCGCCCGCAAGCACGGCGCAGGTGCCTCAACCGGGCTACCTGGAGCCGGACGGCCTGCTGCGCACGGTCACCGTGACCGCGTACAGCTCGACCGGCGTGGCGACGGCCCAGCAAGATGTGACGCTGGTTGACCTGGCGCTGGATGTCGTGCTCGATGTGCTGGATGCGGACAGCGGCGAGGTTGTGACCGAAGCGGAGGTCGGCGACGAGGTCATGTACCGGATCACGCTGACCAACGTCGGCGCGTCGCCGTTGGGCTGCTCGGCTATCGATGCGTTAAGCCTGCCGCTCATCCCTGCGCCATGCCCGCTCAAGCTAACCGGCACGGTACGGCTGGGCGACTCAACCTCGCCGGACACGACGGCATCGAGTGCGTTCAACACGCTGGTGAGGGCGGCTGAAACCACCGGGTTCGAGAGAGTGGGCGACCTGGTGCTGCAGCCGACCGGCTCGGCGGGGTCGGTGGCGGTCCTGGTCACGCAGCGGGTCGCGCTGGACGCGATGCAGGATGTCACCTACGGGATCATGGCGGAAGGCGGTTTCTACTCGCTGACGCTGGCCCAGATGAACCCGATGCTGCTGCCGGCCTATACCACCTTCGACGTGACAAGCACTCGCCTGGATATGAGCGGTGTGGAGCTGAGGCTGGATATCACGGTCACTCCGAACCCGCCGGTCCTGGGACAGGGTGTAACCTATACCTTCACGGTTAATAACCTGCCGAGCGGTGTAGCAGTGACGGGCCTGACGGGGACGTATCGACTGGTGGCGAGCAATGTGGCCGTGCCGCCGAGCGGAATCATGCTCACCGGCACGCACCAGCAAGAGCCGCTCACCGGCACGCTGACGTTCAACACGACGAACCTGTCGCCCGGCCAATCGGCCACGGCCACGATCTCGCGCGTGGAGAGCTTCACCGGTACGTACATCGTATCGGGGTCGGTGCGGGTGAACGGCATGGCGGCGACCGAGTTTGTGACGGCCAACCGCATCGTCAGCCCGCTGACGACGGCGCTCACGCCTACGCCGCAGGGCGGGGTGAGCACCGGTACGCCGGTGGTGGAGAAAGTGGCGAGCGCCGATGCCGCCAAGGCGGGTGATGTGATCACCTGGACGGTGACGGTACGCAACTCGGACACTGCCACGATGCAGACCGTGTTGATGGAAGACGCGGTGCCGGGCGGCCTGGAGATCACCTCGGCCTCTACGACGCTGGGTAATATCACACGGGATGGGCAGACGGTGAAGCTGAACGTCCCATCGCTGGCACCCGGTGGATCGGCGGTGGTCACCATTGTGACGACGGTCAGCGATGAACTGACCGGCCCTGGCACACTCTCGAACACGGCGTGCGCGCTGCGTTCGGGCGGCACGCAGGCCTGCGCGACCGCTGAGGTCAGCCTGGGGCCGGGCGTGGAAGAACTGCCGCTCACCGGGCAGCGCTTTGTGGCGACCGACGGCGGATGGAACGGCCTAGGGCTGCTGGCGCTGATGCTGATGGGCAGCCTGACGTTGATGATGGCTGCGCAGACCGGCAACCGCCGGACGCTGCTGGCGGGCGTGGTCCTGCTGGTGGTGTTGGCAGTGCTGGTGGTAGTCGTGATGGTGCTGGTGCTAGGCGGCGATGACGAGGGTGAACCTACCAAAGAAGCCTTCGAGCCGCCGGCGACAGATGTGAGTGCAACGGTGGGGCCGGAACAACCGGCCTCACCGGAACCTTCGACTGGCGGGCCGGACGTGGTGTTCCAGTTCCCGCCGACTCCTACGCCATATGTGGTGCCCACGCCCGCCGGAATCCGGCAGTTGATGATCCCCAAGCTGGGGGATCAATTCAGCGTACCGGTTCCGATCGTCCAGCTTCCTATCGTCAACAAGAAGTGGGACGTGAGCGGCCTGGGGCACTATGTGGGCTGGCTGCAGGGCACGACGTGGCTGGACAGCCAGTGGGGAAACACTGTGCTGGCGGCGCATGTCCAGCTCGGCACGGCGAATCCCGGTCCGTTTTGGGGACTGGGTACGCTGGTGCCGGGTGACGAGATCGTGATCCTGGAAGGCGATATCGAGCGGGTGTACGTGGTGACCTCGACGCGCAAGGTCAGCCCGGACGACTGGACGGTGACCGCGCCGACACAGACACCCGTGTTGACACTGATCACCTGCACGGAATGGGACCAGGAAGGCGGCATTTTTGCCGAGCGAATGGTGGTGCAGGCGGTCCCGGCAGAGCATCCGAGCATCGAAAGCTGAACGCGGCGGTCGGCGTGGTGCTGACCGCATAAAAACCGATAGTCACCAAACAGCGCCTTACCTCTAGCGGGGTAGGGCGCTGTTCTGTTGGCGTCGAGTTGTGCGCGGAGCGGGTTGTCATCCGCCCCAGGCGCGAATGGTGAGCAGCAGCGGGCGACCGATGGTCAGGTCGCTGTTGGGGTAGTAGAGGTCCCACACGCCGTAATAGCAGCCAAGCGAGGCGGGCGCGGTGCCGGTGAATACAATCGGTGCCGAGTCTTCGGTGACGGCGACGGTGCCGGACAGGAAGAAATTGGACTGCTGCTGGGTGGCAAAGTTCACCCCGGCCTTGGTCACCGAAGGGCAGGCTTCCTGGAGTGGGGCGAGGTCCACAGAGCTATCGGGCGCGCGGGTGAGGCGCTCGTTGAAGGACAGGCGCGTGCCTTCGGGCCAGGGGCAGGTGCCGGTGTTGCGCAGCACAATCTGAATCTCGAAAGGGGTACCCGCACGGACCAGGCGCGGGTTGCGCACGTCGTTGACTCCTGGCGGCACGTTGAAACTTTCCGGTTGGACGACGATGAACTCAAAATCGCAGACGGCCAGCGTTTGAGTCATATTGGGCGTGGCGGTGGCGCGCGCGGCCTGCTCAAAGAACAGGGCGGCGGCAGTGCCGGTTGCGTCTGGAGTGGGAGTCAGGGTTTGGGTGGGTGTGGGCGACAGGGTCGCTGTGGGCGACGCGGTCGGTGTGGCGGTGGCGGTCGCTGTCGCCGTGGGGGTGCGCGTCAATGTGGCCGACGGGGCGATTGTGGGAGCGACGGTTGGTGCCACCGTAGCGGTCAAGGTGGTGGTAAGGTCGGCCCCGCCAGGATTGCCAGGAAGCGGCGATGGCTGGCCGTCCCCTGCCGGACTCGGCGTTTCGGTGATGCGGGCGGCGACGGCGGTCAGCGACGGGATGGCGGAAGCACGATCAGTGCTCAGGCCAAGCACACCGCCTAAGGGCAGCGAATCGCGCCCGAAGACAGCCGAACCGGCCCCGAACAAGAGCACCAGGGCAGCGATGACGCCCAAGATGGCGAGGGGACGCATACGCCCCTGACCGGAGATCATCGTATCGTGCGGCAGCAGCAAAGTGGGCTGAGGTGGCTGCGCAAGAGCCGCAGGCGGGGTAGGCGGGATGTAGCCGGACGCTTTGATCGCTTCGTTGCGACGGGCTGGCGGCCTGGGCTGGCTGTCGGATGGCATGAGCGGGGCCGCCGGGATGTAAATCTGCTGGGTGTCGAAGATCAGGCGGCGGTGGCCGTGCTCGTCAAGCGCGGCGAGATCGTCGACCAGGTCCATCGCCGACTGGTAGCGCTCGGTTGGCTCTTTGGCCAGGGCCTTCTGGATGATCGCGTCGAGGTCTGGGGTGAGATCGGGCACGTAGTCCCGCACGGATGGAATCGGGTCGTTGACGTGCTTGAGGATGATGGCCAGCGGCGTGTCGGCGTCGAAGGGCAGATGGTTGGTGAGCATCTGGAACAGGATGACGCCCAACGAGTAGATATCGGAGCGTTCGTCGCCCGGCTCGCCCAGGCCCTGTTCGGGGGCCATGTAGGCGGGCGTGCCCACCATGCCGCCGCTGGCGGTGAACTGGGCACCGGTCACAATTTTGGCGATGCCAAAGTCGGTGAGCACCACGCGGCTGTCTTCGTCGAGCATGAGGTTGGCGGGCTTGACATCGCGGTGGATCATGCCGCGCTGGTGTGCATAGGCGAGGGCGGCGGCAGCGCTGCGCGTGATGCGCACGGTTTCGGGCACAGAGAAGCGTGCCCCGGTGGCGTTCAGATCAAACAGCTTATCTTTGAGGGTGGGGCCATTGATCATTTCCATGACCATGTAATAGCTGTCACCCTCGGCGTCGTATTCGAAGTCGTAGACCTGGACGATGTTGGGGTGCTTGAGCTTGGCGACGTTGCGCGCCTCGTTCTCGAAGCGATCCTTGAATTCCGGGTCGTCGGCCAGGAAGGGGTGCAAGAGCTTGATGGCAACATAGCGATCCAGGGCGACATGATAGCCCCGGTAGACTTCCGCCATGCCGCCGCGCCCGATGCGATCGATGATTTCGTATTTGCCTAGCTTTTTTCTGGACACCGGATTCCCTTTACGCGAAAAAGGGCTAGAGCAGGGCGTACTGTGCCGCACGCCCAGAGTATACCCTAGAGCCTCGAATCTGGCACCGCACTGACCCGCGAACTTCCTTAATTATCGGGCAGGGCGATGGTGAACGGGGTCACACGCCGATCCTGGGGCGCGGCGATGTCCTCGTAATAGAGGATGGCGCGCGCCGAAAATTCGCCGGCTGGCTGCTCAATGCCGCGCAGGTGCATGGTGAGCGCCAGGGTGAAGGTCATGGCGTCGATGACATGCGCCTCGGCCAGGCAGCGACCGGCGGCATCGTGGAGCGCGATGTGAAGGCTGGGACGCTCGCGGAAGGGCGTCAGGGCCAGTGTGATCTTGACGCGCTGACGGTCCGGGTAGGGTTCGGCGCGCAGGTCCTCGATGCGCACTTCGCCGCGCGGCTTCAGGTTATCGGCATTGATCAGGTTCAAGTCGATGCTCATATCTCAATTCTAGCTCAATTTAGCGTTTATTTCCAGATGTGTCTGGAAGGCGAACTGGCCAGGGCGGTCGTTAACCTGACAGGCGCGCCTGCGCCGCGCGCAACGCATCCCAGGCCGCCTGGAAGGCGGGTGCAGGGACCAGAATGTGATCGCGCTCACAGGCGCTGAAGGCCAGGATCGATACGCCAGCGTCGGCCAGGATGCGTCCCACCAGGGCCAGAAAACCCAGCAGGTCGGACGGCAACGGCAGGTCAAAGGTGATCAGGCGATATTCTCCGCCCAGGCGAGATTCGGCCAAGCGATGACCGAATTCCTCCCAGTGTTCGGCGGCGATAACCAGGGTCACTTCGTCCTTGTCCGCGATCAGGGCGCTGAACGGCTCGCTGATTTCGGCCAGGATGCCCGCTGCCGCGATGATGGCGCGGGCAGGCGCGTGAACTACCAGGTACGTCACGTCGTCGGTGAAGAGGGGAGCCTGGGACAGTAACTTTTCGGCGGCGCTCATGGGTGGACCTCACAGACGCTCGGATGGATCGAGCGGCAGGATAGACAGGCCGGAGATGACCTTCGGGTAAAAATCGGTGCTCTTCTGGGGCATTTTTTCGCCACCGCCCGCGATGGTCTTGATCTGCTGCATCCGCGTGGCACTGACAAAGAACACGAAGTCCCCCAGGCCGCCAGTGACATTCGACACGGCGAGAGCCGGATCGCGGTGGTAGCGAATCATGGATTTGTCCTCAATGCCGGACACCGGCACGCCAGCGATCTGTTCCAGCAGAACCTTGTGCAGGACGCTGACGGCCAGAGACTGCCAGGCGGGGGATTGGTCGGCGGCGATCAACGCGGCAGGCTGAATATCGGGACGCAGGGTCAACACAAAAAAGCCCAGGCCCGGCCCGCCAAAAAAGCCAAAGGCAAGGCCCTGGGGATGGGCGTTGATGGTATCCAGAGTGGACTGGAGATCGGGCGATGGCACAATGTCAAAATGACCGGCGGCGCGAGCGCGGTCGAGAATCTCGGCGGGGGAGGTGTTGAACGGCGCGCTGAAATTGCAAATCTCGCGGTGGGTGGGCAGCACCACGAGGCCCGGATCGTCCATGCTAACCAGGGTAGCCTGCACAAAGTTGAAGGCAGCGTTGGGCGGGGCATCGGGATATTGGGCGCGCTGGCGGTCGCGGTAGGTGAGGCCGGTGCCGTAGCGGTGGTGACCGTCGGCGATGATCAACCCACGCTTGGGCGCGAACTGGGACTCGATGGCTTGCAGATCGGGCGGATCGGTGAGGTCCCATACGCGCTGGCGTACATCGCTCTCCCAAATTTCGACGATGTCACAATCGGGTGCGCGGTCGCCGATGGCCTGGCGGAGCAGGGCGTTCACCGTGTTTTCGGGGTCGGGGTAGAGGATGAAAATCTGCTCGGTGTTGGCCTGGATGGCGGTCAGCAGGCGCAGGCGATCTTCTTTGGGACCGGCATGGGTGTGCTCGTGCGGAAGAATGACGCCTTCGCTGAAATCGGTCAGTTCGACGGCGGCGATCACCCCCAGGCGCGTATAGCTGCGCCCGGCGACGGAGAAAGTCTGCTCGTAGACGTAATAGGCGGGCGTGTCATCGCGCACCAGCACGCCCTGCTGGAGCCACTGGCGATAGGTCTCACGGGCGCGGGTGTAGACATTAGGACCTTCGGCGCTGGTGGGCTGATCGCCCGGCTCAGCTTTGGCCAGGATAATACGGACGATGTTGTAGGGGTTCAGGTCGTAATATTGCTGCTGAAGGGAGTCGTCGATGCGGTCATAGGGCTGGCTGACGACTTCGCTCAGGTTGGGGAAGCGCCCGGCATTGTAGCGAACGCCTCGGAAGGGTTTCACAACGGCCATGCGGATCATCCTCCTAGATACAGGCTCTGGCCGGCAACGCACGGGCAGAGGATATATATCATGACGCCAAAGGCAGCCAACTAGAGGGATTGTAACGTTCTTCAGGGTGAGGGGCTAATGATAGGTTTGGGGGGATGTCACAAGTGGCGCGGCGGGGGGAATTCGTCTATGATGGGAAGGCGGTAGAATGTCATCGTTTCAAGGAGGCGTACTATGCAGCAGACTCGACGGCTGTTGGTTGCGGTGCTGGTGTGCGCGATGCTGCTGGCGGGCGTGCCCCTGGTCGGCGCGCAGGGAGGCCAGACCACTTACACCGTCCAGGCTGGCGACAACCTGACACGGATCGCGGAGCGGTTCAACACGACCGTCGCGGCGCTGGCGCAGGCGAACAATATCACCAACCCGAACGTGGTTGTTCTGGGCCAGGTGTTGATCATCCCCGCGCCGGGCAGCAGCGCGGCTGTTACCCCGGCGGCGACAGCGCCCGCGACTCCGGCCCCGGCCCCAACCGGCGATATCGTGGTTACGGTCAAGCCGGGCGAGAACCTGTTCCGAATCGCGCTGCGTTATGGGCTGTCGGCCCAGGTGGTGGCGGACTACAACGGAATCACTAACCCGAATACGATCGTGGTCGGCCAGACGATCCGCATCCCTTCGGCGACTTCGGCGGCTGCGCAGGCTCCCGCCGCGACGGCCCCGGCAGCGCCCGCCACTGAACCTCAACCGGCGGAGGCTGAGCGCCCGGTGAGCACCGTCTCGAACGTTGGGTTCGCTTATGGCGTGCAGATTCACCTGCCGAACCAGGATGCCAGCGTAGTTATGCAGCGGGCGGGTGCGCTCGGTGTGGAGTGGGTCAAGCAAGAGATCGACTGGGCGCTATATGAGCCGACCCAGGGCGCGATCAACTGGGAGCCGATCGACCTGATGGTGGAGACGATGGATTCCAGCGGGTTCAAAATCCTGCTGACGGTCACTTCGGCCCCGGAATGGGCGCGCGATTCGAGCGAGGAAAAAGGCCCACCTGCCGACTATAACACCTATGCGGCATTTGTCGGGGCGATGGCGGCGCGATATGCCGGTACGGTCGATGCTTATGAAATCTGGAGTGAGCCGAACCTGCGACGCGAGTGGAATACACCCAAAGGACGCAGCGCGGCGAGCTATGTCGAGCTGCTGCGGCTGGCCTATACCGCCATCAAGAACGCCGATTCCGGCGCGGTGGTGGTGACGGCAGGGCTTTCGCCTACCGGGATCAACGACAACATCAACGCCATCGATGACCGGGTGTTCCTGCGGCAAATGTATGCGGCGGGCGTGGCGGATTGGTCGGACGCGATTGGAGCACACCCGAACGGCTTCGGCAACCCGCCGGACAGCACCTGCTGCCGGAACAATCGCCCGGCGGTGAACGGCTGGGACGATCATCCAAGCTTCTTCTTCAAGCAGACGCTGCAAGACTACCGGGAAATCATGGTGCAGAACGGCGATGCCGGGAAATTCCTGTGGGTGACGGAGTTCGGATGGGGATCAGTGGACGGCCTGGGAGGAATCAGGCCGGACCCGTCGCTGTACGGCTTTGTCGAATACACGAGTGTGGATGAACAGGCACAGTACATGGTGCGCGCGTTCCAGATCGGGCAAGAAAGCAACTATGTCGGGCCGATGTTCGCGTGGAACCTGAACTTCTGCGCGGCGGCAGGGGTGGATAACGAACAGTGCTTCTGGAGCCTGCTGGACCCGGTGAACAATCCGCGCCCGGCGTACCTGGTGCTGCAAGACATCATCAACGAATAGCGTACGCGGAGAACAACCGTGAGCACTCAACGCTGCCCGGCCCAGTGCCGGGCGGTGTTTTTGTTCGGCGCAGCGGCTAGCCGTTTTCGTCGTCGGGCAGCGTCTCGATAGGCTCAGGTGTGAAAGGCGGCGCGGCGGGCACGTTCGGGGTTGCCGTCTCGGTGGCGGTGGCCGTGTTGCGTGGCGTGATGGAGGGGCGCGGGGTCGGGGTGCGGGTGGTGGTAGGAGTCCGGGTGTTGGTCGCCGTCTGAGTTGGGGTGCGCGTATATGTCGCTGACGGCGTCGCCGTCGGCGTTGCCGATGGGGTCCTGGTCGGGGTACGCGTAGCGGTAGGCGAAAGCGTGGCGGTGTCGGTCGGCGTGAAGGCGGAGGTCGGGGACGGCGTCACCGTCGGCGTGGGCG
>DAOUFU010000033.1:0-28826 GCA_034429275.1 Anaerolineae bacterium
GGCAGGCGTGAGCACATTTACCATGCTGCCATGCTCGATCCACACACTGCCGCCGAACTCAGCCTGGAGCAAATCTGGGCGCTGGTCGATGACCTGATCGCAGCGCATGGCAGCTGGTTGCCGGAGTATCACTGAGAGAGAGTAGAGCGGCCCTGGCCGGGGAGAGAGAACCGTGGGCGAAATCATGAACGTGGGCATCATCGGGACCGGCGGCATCGCGCCTGCTTATGTGCGCGGCTGCCGCTACTTCGACCGCGCGCTGAACGTGGTCGCGTGTGCTGACCTGGATCACGAACGGGCGGCGGCCTTCGCGGCGGAATGGGGCATTCGCGCCGTGACGACCGACCAACTGCTGGCCGATCCAGACATCCAGATCGTGATCAACCTGACTGTGCCCAAAGCGCACGCCGAGGTCAGCCTGGCGGCGATTGCAGCGGGCAAGCACGTTTACAGCGAGAAGCCGCTGGGCATTGCGGTGCGCCAGGGCAGGCAGATTCTCGACGCAGCGCACGACAAGGGCGTGCGTGTGGGCTGCGCGCCGGATACCTTCCTGGGTGGTGGGCTGCAGACCTGCCGCAAGTTGATCGATGACGGCTGGATCGGTGAGCCGGTGGGCGCGACGGCTTTCATGCTGGGGCGCGGGCCGGAAAGCTGGCACCTCAACCCACACTTTTTCTACGAATTGGGGGGCGGTCCCCTGTTTGATATGGGGCCGTACTACCTGACGGCGTTGGTGCACCTGTTGGGGCCGGTCAAGCGGTTGAGTGGTTCGGCGCGGATCACCTTCCCGGAACGCATTGCCACCAGCCAGAAATGGTACGGTGAGCGGCTGCCGGTCGAAGTGCCGACCCATGTCTCGGCCACGCTGGAATTTGCCGGTGGCCCGGTGGCAACAGCTATTCTCAGCTTCGATGTGTGGGCGCACACCCTGCCGCGCATCGAGATTTATGGCTCGGAAGGCACGCTGCTAGTCCCTGATCCCAATACCTTTGGTGGCCCGGTCAAGCTGTGGACCTCAAAAGATCACACCTGGCAGCGCCGCGATGAAGGCAGCCGCGAGGGAGACTGGCGTCATGCCGGGTGGCGCGAGGTGCCGCTCAGTCATTCTCCGCAGGTCAGCCGGGGCGTGGGCGTGGCCGATATGGCCTACGCGATCCGGTCGGGCCGTCCGCACCGGGCGAGCGGCGCGCTGGCCTTCCACGTGCTGGACATCATGGAGTCCATCTACACGGCTTCCAAAAGCGGCCATTATGTGGCGCTCGACAGCCAGTGCAGCCAGCCCGGACCGCTGCCGGTGGGGTTATTGGAGCACACGCTGGACGACTGAACGCGGCGCGAGAGAGATTTGCGGCAGATATTCCGGGGAGGGCCTGAACGCCCTCCCCGCTGTTTGGTGGGCGGACCTAGCTCTTGACGTGATAGCGCTGCTGGAGGGCGGCGATCTGCTCGTCGGTCAGGAAGTTGACGTTGCCCAGTTGGTGCGCCGTGAGGTAAATGCGCGCGTTAAGCTCGATGGTCTCGACGTTGAAGAGCGCTTCGGTCAGCGTCTTACCATAGGCCACCACGCCGTGATTGCCCATCAGCAGCGTGTCGTGATCGACGATATAGGGGGCCATCGAGTCGGGCAGTTCATCGCCGCCGGGAATGGCATAGGGCACGAGCGGCGTCGGCCCGGTGCGAACCACGACTTCCGGCAGGAAGGGACGATCCAACGCTACCCCGGCTACGGCGAAGCCCGTTGCCGTCGGCGGGTGGGCGTGGACAACTGAGCGCACATCGGGGCGTAACCGGTAGATCGCCAGGTGCATTTTGCTCTCGGAGGAAGGTTTCATGCCCTGCTTGGCGGAGATCACTTCACCGGAGTAAGTCACCTTCACCATATCTTCCGGGCGCATGAAGCCTTTGCTGACTCCGCTCGGCGTGATCAGCAGTTCGCTGTCGTTGAGGCGCACCGAAATGTTGCCATCGTTGCTGGTGACCATGAACAGGTCATACAAGCGCCGGCCCGCGCGGCACATTTCCTCGCGCAGACTCCATTCTTCCCAGGTGCCGTTTGTGTGAACCACTGCTGTTTATCCTCATCTTGTGCTCAGAAGCGTACGTGAGCGGGTGGCTGCGTCGTGGTGAGGCAGCACAGGGGGCGATGCTGACTGCTCATCGCCCCGGCCCGGCTTTTAGTGTACCGCAGCTTGGGCCGCCGGTCTATCCCGTGCTTGACGGTGAAAACTGGGCAACAGGTGACAAGTTGAATCACTTGAGGTAGCATTCTAGGGTATACCACATGCTATTGCACACTCCTAATATCATGCTTACCTGGTATATCGTCCTTAAATCAAATGATATTTGGCAGGGAGGCATTTTCAATGAAACCAGTACGCGCCAAAGGGGTATTGACGCTGGCTCTGCTGCTCGTTATGCTGAGCGCTGGCAGCGTATCGACGTTCGCTCAGCAGCCCGGCGGCGGCCAGGGGTTGGTCATCGGGTTTTCGCAGGTTGGCTCCGAAAGCGATTGGCGTACTGCTTTCACCGAGATTACGCTGGCTGAAGCCGAGTCGCGCGGGATCAATCTCCTGTTCTCGAATGCCGAAAACAGCCAGGAAAACCAGATCGCGGCACTTCGCTCGTTCATCGAGCAGCGGGTAGATGCCATCGTGCTCGCGCCGGTGATCGAGACGGGGTGGGCACCGATACTGCGCGAAGTCCAGGCTGCCGGGATTCCCCTGGTGATTATCGACCTCAATGTGACGGCGGATGAATCGCTCTACCTGACGCGCGTATCGTCCGATTTTGTGGCCGAGGGTCGGCTGGCGGCGGCCTGGCTGGCGCAGGCCACTTCTGGCGAGTGTAACATCGTCGAGTTGCAGGGGACTGTCGGCTCCAGCGCGGCGCGTGACCGGCAGATCGGGTTCAACGAGGTCATCGCGCTGTTTCCCAAGATGCAGATCATCGTCTCGCAGACTGCCGACTTTCGCCGTGCGATGGGGCGCGAAGTGATGCAGGGCATCTTGCATACGGAGGACCCCAACGAAATCTGTGCAGTGTGGTCCCATAACGATGATATGGCGATCGGGGCAATCCAGGCGATCAAGGATGCCGGGCTGGACCCCGGCAAAGACATCTTGATCGTTTCGGTGGATGCGATCCCCGACATTTTTAAGGCCATGATGGATGGGGATGCCAACGCCACGGTGGAGCTTAGCCCCTACATGGCCGGCCCGGCCTTCGACGCCATTGTGGCCTATCTCAACGGCGAAGAAGTGCCCAAATGGATACCCGTTCTGGGTGGGGTATATCTGCCCGACACCGCCGCCGAGGAATATGCCCGGCGTAAGCGGTGAGGGGTGCCGCCCCGTGTGTTGTATGCGCAGCCTTTGAGGGAGTGGATCGGCTCGATCCAATAGACCAATAGATCGACACGATCCAGCACCAGAGTGTAGGAAGCCAGATGGCCAATTCCAGAGCATCGCGCCCAACCCTGCTGGACGTTGCCAGACTTTCTGGCGTCTCGTATCAGACCGTTTCGCGTGTGATCAACGATCATCCTTACGTGTCGAAAGAGACGCGCCAGCGGGTTCAGGCTGCGATCGACACCCTGGGATACCGGCCCAGCAAAGCTGCAACCAAACTGGCTTCAAAGTCGTCGAAGATTATCGCCATCGTGTTGTATGGCAGCTGGTTCCCCGGCATGGCGGAGATCGCGCTCAATGTGGAGCTGGCCGCCAAGACCAGCGGCTTTGATGTCATCCTCATCAACATCACCGAGCCAAAGGAACAGCTTGTCGAAGCGCTGGATAATGTCAAAGCCTGGGTCGTCGATGGAATTATCCTGATCGTCCCTGTACAGGGCCTGCCGTTTGAAGAAGTCCACGCTTTGTGCGGCGGCACGCCGGTGGTGCAGATCGATTCGCAGCGCTCACCGGGCATCCCCTCGGCGATCATTGATGAGACCTATGGCACGCAGCAGATGGTCGAGCACCTGATCGCGCTGGGGCATTCCCGGTGCTATGAGATCGCCGGTTCACTCGACTGGTTCAGCGCCCAGGTTCGGCACGAAGCGTGCGCCCAGGTGTTCATCGCGCACGGCATGGAGCCGCCGCGCACCGTCGAGGCCAACTGGACGGTATCGGGCGGCTATCGCGCCGCCAAACGCATTCTCGAAGAAGGGCAGGACTTCACCGCCATCATTGCTGCCAATGACAGCATGGCGTTTGGAGCCATCCGCGCGCTGTACGAGGCGGGATTGTCGGTCCCTGAGGATGTGTCGGTTGTCGGGTTCGACGATGCCCCCGAAGCAGCCTATTTTTTCCCCCCGCTAACCACCGTGCGGCGGAATCTGATCCAGCTTGGCATCACCGGCTTTGAATACCTGATGCAGATCATGGACGACCCGGATACCCCGGCCCAGCCGCGCGTACTGCTGCCCAGGGTGATCTTCCGCCAGAGCACACGGGCCGCGCGCCGCCCATAACCTCGCACGCACGTGCTTTCTCCGATTGTTTTTTTCTTCAATATTTGACTTAATAGGCGAGTGAATGCATTTGCTTGACTCCCGAAAAAAACCTGTTGTATGATTATCAGTGAGCGCTCACATATCGCATCTGATGTTGGTTTTTAAGGAGAACGGAAGACATGCGACTCATGAAACGAAGTTTGTTGGTTTTGGTCCTGGTCGTGCTGGCGATGTCGGCTCTTAACGTCAGCGCGCAGGGGGGCGGCGAGGGCCTGACCATCGGCTTCTCGCAGATCGGTTCGGAAAGCGCCTGGCGTACTTCCTTCACCGAAGCCGTGAAGGCCGAAGCGCAAGCGCGCGGCATCAACCTGCTGTTCTCGGATGCGCAGCAGGAGCAGGAAAACCAGATTGCGGCTATCCAGGCCTGGATCGCCCAGGGCGATGTTGACGCCATCATCCTCGCGCCCGTGATCGAGAGCGGCTGGGATGAGGTACTTCAGGAAGCCAAGGATGCCGGTATCCCCGTAGTGATTGTGGACCGCAACGTGGATGCGGACCCCTCGCTCTATGTCACCCGCGTTTCATCGGACTTCGTGCACGAAGGCCGCCTCGCGGCTGCCTGGCTGGTCCAGGCGACCTCTGGCCAGTGCAATATCGTGGAACTGCAAGGGACCGTTGGCTCTGCGGCGGCAACTGACCGCATGAAGGGCTTCAACGAAGTGATCGCGCTGTTCCCCAAGATGAAGATCATCCGCTCCGAAACGGGTAACTTTGTCCGCGCGGAAGGCAAGCAGGTCATGCAGAGCTTCCTGAGCGCCGAAGACCCGGCCAATATCTGCGCTGTGTGGGCACACAATGACGATATGGCGATCGGTGCGATCGAAGCGATCAAGGAAGCCGGCCTGGTTCCTGGCAAGGACATCCTGGTTGTCTCGGTCGATGCCATCCCCGATATCTTCGATGCGCTGGATGCAGGCGAAGCCAACGCGACCGTCGAGCTTAGCCCCTTCATGGGCGGCCCGGCCTTCGACGCTGTGGTTGCGACCCTGAACGGCGAAGAATTGCCCAAGTGGATCCCGGTGGGTGGCAAGCTGTACACCAGCCGCGCTGCTTACGAGGCGGATCACTAAAGCAGGCGTTCGATAACGCACACGCGGGAGGGGATAGTTCCCCTCCCGCCGCAATGCACGGGGGGAATCCAATCTGCCGGCTAGCCACTGACGCGTTGGCGTTCCCCCAGTCTGAAATCCAGTATACCCGCTGAGCACGTCGTGGCCAAGTGCCGCCCATCGAGGGTTCGCCGGGGCGCTAGAGACTCATTTTTTGTCAAAATTGCCCCTGATTTCGCTCTTTTCGCCAGGATGTGACCCCGCACAGGTCCGGGGACTCGGCAGGCCCAATCGGTTCTCCATTTGACTATCGCTTAACATCTAGTAGTCCCTCGGCTCGTCTTCGAATAATCAGGACCTTAGGTAGCCAGCTATGAGCGCTAATGAGCAAGCACAGTCTCCGTTACTAGAGACACGAGGTCTTACCAAGACGTTTGGGGCGATCCCCGCATTGTCGGATGTTGATTTTGTGCTCTACCCTGGTGAGGTTCATGCCCTGCTGGGGGAAAATGGGGCCGGAAAATCGACTCTGATCAAGTTAATCACGGGGGTTCACCGACGTGACGCGGGCACTATTCTCTTGGAAGGCAAAGAGATCGACCCGCACGGCCCGCGTGATGCCCAGGCCCTGGGGATCAGCGCGGTTTATCAAGAGATCAATCTCATCCCCACCCTGTCGGTGGCCGAGAACATCTTTCTCGGTCGCCAACCCATGCGTTTCGGCATGGTGAATATGCGCGCCGCCAATCGCCAGGCGCGCGAGTTGCTCAAAACCTTCAACATTGACATCGACGTCACCCGCGATCTCTCATCGTACTCCATCGCCATTCAGCAAATTGTCGCCATCGTGCGCGGCGTTGACCTGTCGGCCAAAGTCCTGATTCTGGACGAGCCGACTTCCAGTCTCGACAGGCACGAAGTCGAGACCCTGTTTTCCGTGATTCGCTCCCTAAAAGCGCGTGGCATTGGCATCCTGCTCATCACCCACTTCCTCGACCAGGTGTACGAAATCTCGGACCGGATCACCGTGCTGCGGAACGGGCAAAAAGTGAGCGAGCACAAGACTGCCGAGCTGTCGAGAATGCGGCTGATTTCGGATATGCTGGGCAAGGAACTTACCGAAGAGTTGAGCGACGAGGGCAGGCGCAAGACCACCAATGGGAACGTCCAGGAAACCTTCTTGCGAGTGAATGGCCTGGGTAAGCGGGGATTTTTGGAGCCGGTTGATCTCGATGTTAAAAAGGGCGAGATCGTCGGGCTGGCCGGCCTGCTCGGCTCCGGGCGCACCGAGACAGCCCACCTGATCTTCGGCATCGTCAAGAGCGACCAGGGCGAGGCGTTCGTCCGCGATCAAAAGGTCAGCCTCAACTCGCCGCAAAAAGCCGTCCAGCAGGGGTTCGCACTGTGCCCCGAAGATCGAAAGGTCGAAGGCATCATTGCAGACCTCTCGGTGCGCGAGAACATCATCCTCGCGCTGCAAGCCAAAATGGGATGGTTCCGGCACCTCTCGCGCAAAAAGCAGGAGGAGCTGGCCCAGCAGATGATCGAGGCGCTGCGCATCGTGACAGGAAGCGCAGAGACGCCGGTGAAGGAGCTTTCGGGCGGAAACCAGCAGAAAGTCATCCTGGCGCGCTGGTTGATTTCCGATCCTGAACTGCTGATTCTGGACGAGCCTACGCGCGGTATCGATGTGGGCGCACATGCTGAGATCATCAACATTGTCAAACGCCTGGCAAAAGAAGGCAAAGCGATGATCATCATTTCCTCCGAACTGGCTGAGATCGTTGACTACAGCGATCGGGTCATCGTCATGCGCGACCGCCAGAAGCTCATGGAGCTGGAGGGTGATCAGATTAGCGAAGCGACCATCATGCAGGCGATTGCTGAGAGGTAATTATGACCGAGCAAATCATTACACCCTTGAGGACTCGCCTTTCCGGGCTGAAAGGTGCGCATTTCGTCGGGATGAACTCCCGCGCTTTGTGGACGATCATCGCCCTGATTTTGATCATCATCGCCAACCGGCTGGTCTCCGAGAACTTCTTCTCGGTTCGCATGGTGAACGGTCGGCTGATCGGCAGCACGATCAACATCCTCGATGGCGCGGCTCCCATTATGCTGCTGGCGACAGGCATGACACTGGTGATCGCTACTAAGGGCATCGACCTGTCGGTGGGCGCGGTGATGGCCATCTGCGCCGCTGTCGCGGTGGTGCTGATCAACCGCTACGAGGCCGGCTCGTCCAATATCCTTTACAAGCCGGGGGTCGTGATCGCCATCACCATCGGGGCCGGGGCGTTGTGTGGGCTGTGGAACGGCCTGCTGATCGCCGTCTTCGACATTCAACCGTTCATCGCCACGATGATCCTGATGATCGCCGGACGTGGTGTGGCCCAGATGTTCACCGAAGGGCAGTCTCCTACCTACACCAATGAGACACTGGCGTTTTTGGGGCGCGGTGTCATTTTTGGCCTGCCCTTCCCGATCTACCTGTCGGTAGCGGTGCTGATCCTGGTGTACCTGTTCGTGCGCCGGACCGCCATCGGGCTGATGATCGAGTCGGTGGGGATCAACGATCGGGCCAGTTATTACGTGGGCATCAATGCGGTCCTGGTCAAGATGCTGGTCTATGTCATTTCGGGGATGTGTGCCGCGCTGGCCGGGATGGTGGTCGCCGGCGAGATCAAGTCGGCGGACCCGCATACTGCCGGGTTATGGTCCGAGCTTGATGCCATCCTGGCGGTGGTGATCGGCGGCACGCTGCTCAGCGGAGGCCGCTTCAATCTGGCGATGAGCGCCCTGGGTGTGCTGATCATACAGGCTTTGCTCAACGCGCTGTATATCAGCAAGCTGCATCCCACTGCCAACCTGGTAGTGAAAGCCATTGTCGTTTTGCTGGTCCTGCTCCTGCAGTCGCCGGAATTCAGAAACACCCTGGCGCGGTTTGTCCGGAGGAAAGCATGAAAGCACGATTTTTTCCGCTCCTGGTGACATTTTTTGTGTTCATTCTGCTCTATGCCTATTGCTACTCGCAATATTCCAGCTTTGGCACGATGCGCGTGGTGTGCAACCTGCTGCGTAACAACGCCTATATCGGCATCCCGGCAGTAGGCATGACGTTTGTGATCCTTTCTGGGGGCATCGACCTGTCGGTCGGCTCGGTCATCGCCTTCACCGGCGTGTTCTGCGCGCTGATGATCGAACGCAAGGGCTATCACCCGCTGGTTGTGTTTGCCATGATCCTGTCGATCGGCACGATCTTCGGCATGGTGATGGGAAGCATCATCCACTACTTCAAAATTCCCGCGTTCATCGTCACGCTGTCCGGGATGTTTTTGGCGCGCGGCGGGGCCTACATGCTGACGACCGAGTCGATCAGCATCCGTCACCCGTTCTATCTTGACATCTCCAAGCTGGTCTATGTTTTCCCGGATCGAGGCCGGTTCACCTTCGCTGCCGGGGTGTTCCTGGCGGTGGTGATCGTGGGGATCTTCCTGGCTCACTTCACCCGCTTTGGGCGGAATGTTTATGCGATGGGTGGGAATGATACGGGCGCACTGCTGCTTGGTGTGCCGGTCGCACGCACGACGATCACCATTTACGCCATGAGCAGCTTCCTGGCAACCCTGGCCGGGATCGTGCTGTCGCTCTCGAAACGGTCCGGTGATTCGACGATCGCCATGGGTGCCGAGCTGGATGTCATCGCTGCCGTAGTCATCGGTGGGACTCTACTGACCGGCGGCGTGGGGTATGTTATCGGCACGTTTATCGGCGTGCTGCTGCCCGGCGTAATCCAGACCTATCTGACACTGGATGGCTCGTTGACCCCCTGGTGGATCAAGATCATCGTTGGGGCGCTGCTGCTGCTCTTCATCGGCCTGCAGAAGCTGTTGAGCAGCGACTACCGCTTCCGCCTTGCGAACATGTTCAGGTCACCACAGCGAGCAAGTTGACCGGTCGTTTTGGTGTCTGGCCGCCGCCGGGCGGCAGGGTCCACGCAGCGCACGTGGATACCTGCCCGGTGGGGCATGGCGGCGGCCAGCGCCGGGCGGAGAGACCGCTCAACGTGCATCCAGAGGGCAGCAGCCCGTGACAGCCGCCCTCATCCCAAACCAGAAAATCCGCTCAATTAAGAGAATGTTGCGTATCTGTACGTAAGCCATTCCAATTTCATTTTACATGCATTATGATACATTACAGGACACATGGCGGCTGGTCCGATCCAGCATGTGAGCACTGCCCGATCTGCTCACACGGCTGACGGCTGGCGGCTGACCGTAGAGAGTGAATGACCATGAGCAGCAAGAGATTCCGCAATCCAGGGCTTGGCGTCAAACTAAACCTGTACCTGTTGTCCATCTTGAGCATTTTCCTGGTCAGCATCGTCTATTTGCTCAACCGCAATACACAAAGCCTGACCGAACAGTCCGGTGAAGAACGCGTTGTCGAAGAAGTCAACATCCTCGAAAACCGGCTGGCCGAAGTCGAAGACACGCTGCGGGTATACATCGATTTTATGGCGACAGGGGTCTATTTTGTCCAGGCGGTAGGCAATCGAAACGCCGACAATGTGGCCGAGATCGTCAACACCGCCAATATCGCGCTCAAGCTTGACGATATCAGTGTAGTGGATGGCGATGGTAACCGGCTGGTTGATACCTCGGTCGATGAGGACCCCTCCGAAGAGGATCGACTGCTGGCCGTGGGCCTTTCGGGCCGGGAAACCATCGACCTGCTGATCGAAAAAGACGGCGGCGGCGTGCGGATCAGCATCGCGGCTGTCGCACCCATTGTCAACACCACTGGCAATGTGCTGGGCGCGATCCAGATGAGCCGCCTGATCAATGATGATTCGCTGCAAGCCCTGACCTTTGGGCGCGAGGCGATTCACCTGGGGCTGATCTATGACGACAAGATCATCGCGCGCACAATCCTGAGTCCGGCGGATCGACGTATGTCGAACACCATGCTGACCAACGGCATCTCGATTGACCCTGTGCCGCTCCGAACGGCTATGTCGGGCCAGACGGTCATTCTGGATACGCTGATTTCGGGTGACAAGGGGGTGCCGCACGCGGTGGCTTATGTGCCCATCCAGGTCGGGGCGCAAGAATCACCGGCGGTGGTCATGATCCTGGTGGAGCTGGAAGAAATCTATTCGTTCCAGAACAGCACGCTGAACAACACCGTATTGATCTTCACCGCGCTGACTTTGCTCACCGTGGTGATCATCTACATGGTGATCTCGCGCACAACCATTCGCCCGCTTTCCCAGCTCAAAGCGATTGCGCAGACCATGACCAGCGGCCAGTATAACGAGCGCGCGCCGGTCAAGTCTCAGGATGAAGTCGGGCAGCTGGCGGTGGCGTTCAACGAGATGGCCAACGCCATCCAGCAGCGCGAGACCAGCCTCGAAGTCGCCCGCGAGCAGGCCGAACGGGCTGACCGGGTGAAGTCGATGTTCCTGGCGAGCGTCTCTCACGAACTGCGCACGCCGCTCAACGCCATCATCAACCTGACCAAATTTGTCGCCATGGGGATGTACGGGCCGATCAGTGACGAGCAGCAGGAAACGCTGCTCAAGGTCGAGGCCAGCGGCAAGCACCTGCTCAACCTGATCAACGATGTGCTGGATATTTCCAAGATCGAGGCTGGCTCGCTGGAGCTTTTCGTCGAAGAAAACCTGAAGATCGGCGATATCATCCAGCTCGCAGTCGAGACGGCCAAAGGGCTGCTGCTGCAAAAACCGGTCGAAATCCGCTGTGAGATCGAGCCGGACCTGCCGCCCATCACCGGGGACGAACAGCGCATTCGCCAGATCGTGCTCAACCTGCTTTCGAATGCCTGCAAGTTTACCGACCAGGGAGAGATTGTAGTTAAGGCTTGCCGCCAGGACGGGAACCTGTTAATCTCGGTGCGTGATACTGGCCCCGGCATTGACCCCTCGGATCATGCGGCAATCTTCGAATCCTTCCGCCAGGCGAAAGCTGGCGTGCGTAAGGCCGAAGGCACCGGCCTGGGCCTGCCGATCTCGCGTCGGCTGACCGAGGCCCACGGGGGGCGCTTGTGGGTGAGCAGTGCACTGGGAGAAGGGGCGACTTTCTTCTTCACCCTACCGATCGAGTCGTCGCTTGTGCCAACCGTGTGAGCAGTGAGGGCAGATTACCATGTCAGACCCGGTCATCATCTATTTTGAGGATGATACGTTGAGCCGCGATGTGATGCGGACTTGCCTGACGCGCGGCCTGGGCTATCAGAACGTTACGATCTTCGAGGATAGCAGCAATTTCGAAGGGCGGTTGGCCGCTTTGCCCACCAAGCCGGATATCATCTTTCTCGATATCCACATCGAGCCGATTGATGGCTTCACGATGCTCAAGCTCATCCGCGAGAACACGCCGTTTGCGTCCACCAAAGTGATCGCGCTCACGGCCAGCGTGATGAACGAAGAGGTGAAGATGCTCAAAGAGGCTGGTTTTGACGGCGTGATCGCCAAACCGCTCGATTTTGATATTTTCCCTACGGTGCTGCGCCGCTTGCTCAACGGGGAGCAAGTCTGGCATATCAAGTGATAGGCTGCTGGCCCCCAGGCAGACGTGATGCAAGAGACTATATGCGGCTGGCACGAGGATGTGGGGACGATGTTGGGCCGGCGGCGGGATTGTAGGCTAAACAGGCAGGATGGAATGGCTACTCTTCATGCGTTGATCATCGATGATGATTCCTACAGCATCCACATCATGGAGCGGCTGCTGGACCAGGAAGACATCTCCTATACGGCGGTGGCCGACCCGACAGGGCTGGAAAGCATTCTCCAGATGCACAATAAGGTCGATATCGTGTTTCTCGATCTCGAAATGCCCAAGCTCGATGGCTACGAAGTGCTGGCGCTGCTCAAGCGTCACCTTGAGCCGACGGTGCCGATTGTCGCCTGCACCGTGCATACGGCAGAGATCGGCAACACCCGGCGGCAGGGATTTTCGAGCTTCGTGGCCAAGCCGCTGGATCTCGACCGCTTCTCCGATCAACTGCACCGCATCTTGAACGGCATCCCCGTGTGGGAATCGCGCTAGAGGGCCACCCTCGCCTCAGATGGGAGCGAATGCACTCTTTACCTGTGTGGTGGTTTGCTTGATGGTTCACGAACTGGACGCCATTCATCGGCATGAATGGCGTTTTTTCGTGTTCTTGCGACCCTTCAGCGACCCGACCGCCTATCACATCTTCACCGCGGCCCACGCGCCGCTGCTGGTGCTGGTCCTGTGGAACTTGCACTCGCCTGCTTTCCAGGTGGGGTTAGATGTGTTTGCCCTTGTGCACGCCGGGCTGCATTGGACTCTGCGCCATCACCCTCGCCTGGAGTTCAGGACCTGGTTCTCCTGGTTGTGGATTGCCGGTGCCGCCCTCTTGGGGCTGCTGCATCTCATCCTGCTGGCTGCAAGCTGAGCACCGCCTCTGCGCTCAGCCCGCGTTGGTATACAGCCAGTCGATCACCAGCCCGATCAGGTCATCGTGCCAGGCGAACAGATCCATGCCGTGCTGGTTGCGAGGATAACGCTGCACGGTGACCGGGTTAGTTGCGGCCTCGACCATCATGGGCACACCACGCGCGGGCCAGCCATCCCACTCGGCATAGACCAGCAGCACCGGGCGCTCGCCCAACAGCGTGGTGAAGGCCGGCTCGATCTCCAGCCCTTGATAGCTCCAACCCGGCGAGATGCCGATGGCCGTGCGGCAGAGCGCATCGCGCGCGCAGCCGAGAATCGCCAGGCTCGACCCCATGCTCGATCCCATTGTAGCGGTCGTGTCGGACCGCACCCAGCCGGTGCTGCGCAGCCACTCCAACCAGACGACAACATCATTCGCTGCCATGTCCCAGTCGAAGCCGCCGCCGGTCGCGCCATAGCCGCGTACATCTACGTTGAGCACATTGATCCCAGCGCCGAGCAGCGACCCCAGCACACCGTCCCAACTGGACCGGTCGGTGTAGAGCTGGTGCTGCAGCAGCACGGTTGGCCCGGCAGGGTTGATCAGGTACAGGTCGCCCACCAGACGCCGCTCATCGAGGGCTTCCACACTGACCGGCAGCCCGTTATAGGGGCGCGGCGTGATGGTGGGTGTCTCAGCGGGTACGGGCGAAGGGGTGACGGTCAGCGTTGGCGTAAGGGTTGGGGTGATCTGCGGCTGTGGCCCCTGGGCCGCAGCGATCATCGGCTGACCCAGTGAAGCACCGATCAACACACCCGCGAGCGCGGCGAGGCTCACCAGGCAGATCACACGAGTTGGAGCTTTCATAACGGTCTTCCTGCATCATTGAACCAGAGCAAAACAGTCCCAAGCATACAAGCAGAGCGGGGTAGGGTCAAAAAATGCTGACCCCACCCCGCTGACCGTGTGCAGGTGGTAGGCGAGCTTGCGCTACCGCAGCCGCCGGGATTCCCGGTCGCTGGCTTTGGGAGCATGCTTGGACGTGCTGCTGCTTCCGCCCGCGCCCGTGATGCTGGCATAGAAGGCTTCGTCGTAGCTGCGCGATTTGACCACAACCGGCATCGGCACGGCATGGCCCATGATGATCGCCTGCTGGCGCGTATCGAGCCGGGCTAGCACTTCGCGCAGCCCGCCCGCACCGCTGATGCCCATCAGCGCGGCGGCGATGTCCCGCTCGTTGTCGAGCAGGGCAGGCACGCGCGTGCCGATCTGGCTCATGATCTCCTCGTCGATGCCGCTGGGGCGCTGGTCCACGATCAGCAGGGTCACGTTATATTTGCGCATCTCGCGGGCGATCACACCGAAAATCGTCTGCCGGGCAATGAGCGGATCGAGGAACTTGTGCGCTTCCTCGATGGTGATCAGAAGCTGGGGCGGCTCCATGCTTTCGTCGCCCAGCGCAGTCTCGACACGCTCAACATACATGCTGTGGATGCGCCGGGTCAGGTAATTGGCGACCAGGATATAGGCGGCCAGGTCGTTGCCATGACGCCCGAATTCGAGTACCACACTCTTTCCTGCCTCGATATAGCCCAGGATCTTCCGCGCCGAGTCATCGACTGCCTGCCGCCGCAGAAAGTCGAAGCGCTCGAAGCGCTGCACGCGCCGCTTGAGCGCCGCGACCGAGGCCATATTCACCCCGCCGCTCTCTTTCAAGGCATCCAGTTCTTCCGCCGATGCCGTGATCAGGCGGGCAATCCAGCCCGCCCCCCAATCTTTGTGCAGTTCGTAGGCGGCATCGATCATCGAGTCCGACAGGTCGAGCGTAGTCTTGAGCATGGCGAGGTCTTCGGGCTGGATGTCATCGTAGCCCAGCGTGACCACGTGGTCGTATTTGGCGTTGCGCCGCCGGGTGGATTCCTCATCCAGGGTGAAGATGGCCACCTGCGAGCCGAATAACTGGCGCAGCCCTTTGGCGCGCGGACCGCGTTCGTCCACCACTTCCCAACCATAATCATTGTGCATGTCGAAGATCAGGTTGACCGCGACGTTGTTTTTGATGATGCCCGCCAGCAGGATACGCGTCAGGAAGCTCTTGCCCGTGCCGCTCTTGCCGAACACCCCAACCGAGCGCTCCACCAGCCGCCGCAGGTCCAGGTTGACCTGTGTCTCTTCCAGTTCGAGCGGCGCGCCCACGTTGAAGTGGGTGGCGTCTTCCTGGCCGAACACGTCGTTCACGTCCTCAGCGGTGGCAATTTCCACCGTCATGAAGTGGCTGGGGATGGTCTTGACCGCCTTCGGCTCCGGGTCCGCTTCGTCGATGGTCAGCATGGGCGCAACATGCAGCGTGCCGAATGCCGCCGTGCCGGTGTAAATCTCCGCCATGAACGGATCGCTAAGGTCGGGTGGGTCGCTGCGGATGGCCGGGTTGGTCGCGTCCAGCACAATATCGGTGATCATGCAGAAGAAGCGCTTGCGCAGACCGCGCACCACCACGTAGCGCCCCACCGCCAGGTCTTCGATCACGGTAGACGCGTCGAGCTTGACATCCAACCCTTTGCTGAGCGAGCCGCCCACCACCACGCCCACGCGCTGCCCGGCGCTGCGAGATGCACCCGCACCGCGTGGAAACCAGGCATCCAGGCTGTTGGGGTCGGCCTGAGAATCGGGATAGAGCGGGTCACGAGAAGTCATGGCGAGTCCTTGTGCCGGGTACCTGACAAATACAGCCTATCAAATGAGAACATGTGTTCTTATATTATACCTCAAACAGCGCCCGTCAGCGACTGATCGTTGCCGCCTTACGCGGGCCGGATCAGGCGCAGCACGTGTTGGAGCCGGGGCAGATCGGCGCTGAGCAGCCCGGCCAGCCGCCGCCCCGCTGCCACCAGGAACGCCCGCCGCTGGTCTTCGGGCCGGGCAAAGGCCGCCTGCACCAGCGCCGCCGCGATCAAGTCTTCGGTGGGCAGGTCATTGGCGTTTACGACCAGGCGCAGAAAATCCAGGTTTTCGGTGAACGCCCAGACGGTGTCTGCATCGCACAGCTCAACCGGGTCCAGGCTGAGCGGCGGGCGCGGCGGCAGCGCCTGGAACATCTCGCCGTACATCATATAGCCCACGTGCAGCACGCTGATCTCCACCGGGACCATGCGGTTTTGGCGCTGGTCCTGCTCGACGGCGAGCGGCGTGTTGTTTGCCAGGATGATCTGCCGCACCAGCGGATCATCGTCGATGGTGATGGCGTGGATCAGGCCGATCACGTCGATGTCGCTGTACTGGCTGTGGCGGGTGCGCACAAACGCGCCCAGCGCGGGCTGGCCGATTTCCTGGCTGCGCGTGCCGCACACAAAGCCGATTGTGCTGGCGCGCAGCACCTTGCCGATGATGGGGAACTGTTCGTTAGCGGTCATTGTCGTGTCCCATGACGGTTTCGTCTATCCGGCGCGGGTGCGCTCACGGTTTTTTCTGGCCATACCGCGTGCGCCCGTGCCGCATCGCCTTGGCCGAGAGCTTTTCGGATTCATCGACCGGCTGGGCATTGCTCAGCAGCGCTTGCTTGATCAGGTTATCCAGGTGCTCGCGCTCGTGGTTGCGCACCACTGCCAGTTCATCCGCGCGGGCCAGCGCGTAGGGATAGTGCCACATGATCTGGCTCTGGTGATAGACCAATGCGTGCACCAGGTCCACCCAGGCCGGTTCGCGCGCGACCCACATCGGCAGTTCGACACGGGCGAACTTGGAGTCGCCGGGCAGGCCGATGTTGATATAAAAGAAAACAATCTCGTAGGCCGCGCCTTTGTCATGATAGTGCTTGTTCAGCGGCGATTGCTGGACCATCAGCGCGGAACGCTGGCCGGGCCGCAGCAGCCGGCGCATGATCACCTGGTCGATCAACCCTTCCAGCGCACCGTTGGTTTTGAGCGTTGGTGCGCGCACCTCGTCCACAGGCAGGCTGAGCAGGTGCAGCAGGCTGACCAGAAAAGCGCTGGAGGGTCGGTCCACGTACCCGGCCAGGCAGGCGGGCTGATTGGACTGGCGCAGCAGGTCGGCATGGGCGTCGTAGAGGTTCACCAGCGCGCCCATATAGTCGCCTTCCAATCGCTCGCCTTCGGGCACGTCTTTGCCCACCCAGAACAGCAACTGCCCATCGCGCAGCGCCAGAATGGGGCCGCCGCTGTCGCGATAGTCCCACACCGCGCGCGACAGGGTGAGCATTTCGAGCACGTTGCGGCGGGCATTCACCGCCTCGTTGGTGATCACCTGGCCGTGCGCGTCGCGCAGGTCGCTTTCGGAATAGTGCAGGCGCGGCTCGGAATACTGCTCCGGCAGGGCGTCTGTGCCATGATGGTAGGCGAACAGGCCGATGTTCGTCAAGTAATACAGGGCGGCGCCGTGCGTGCTGGGGTAGATCTGTGAGCCATCCACGGCCAGGATCGTCGCCCGGTCGGGGGCGGGCGGCAGATCGCGGGCGCGGTTGAGCGGCTCGGTGAGGGGGGCCGCGCCGCGAAAACCGGCATCGCGCTGGCGCACAAGCTGAATCCGCTCATTGACCACGTCGAGATCGCTGGCCTGCTCCTGCAAAATGTGCCAGGCCAGGTCGAGCCGCTCGCTGTTTTCTGCGTCCAGGTGAGCCAGGGCGCGACCCATCCGGCTGACCTGCTCCTGCACTTTTTCGAATTCAAGAGTCACTGGCGCGATCTCCTGCCCGCCCCTACGCGGCATCTGCGGAGCCTCATTCAGGAGTCAGTGTAGCACTAATGTTCTGATGCGTCAAGCGGCCCCGTGGGGCGTATTTCATTTTGGGGACATGAGGTTGCGGGGTACTATCCGGCCTCACCGCCGACCTGCGCGCCTCTCCAGAAACACCTGAAGGTAGAGCCGGATTTTCGCTTGAAAACGCGCTGTCAGGTATTGCACGCATCCCGCATCAACCGGCAATTGCACAATTGGTCGCGCTGCGGTACGATTCCGCGCGGTACGTAGGGGGGCGCACCATGCCAATCTGTCAAATCACGGAGTAAGTGTCATGGCTCAGCACCCTGAATATCCTCAGGATGAGGCCACCCCGCGCGAACCATCCGATCTTGATCGTAAACTGCGCGCCGAAGAGCCGCCGATCCTGGCAGACGATACCAGCCCCAGCCGCCCGGTAGATGCGTCTGCGGCGCTGGCTCACCGTTTGCGTGCCGAAGAACCGCCGGTCAGCGCCGATGATACCGCGCCCACTCATGTGGTGGGCGCGCCGCCTACTCATGTGGGCGCGCCGCCTGCTCACGTGGGCGCGTCCACCGTCTCTGAGCGCCTGGCTGCCGAAGAACCTCCGCTCTACGCCGACGATACCAACCCGAACCGCGCCCTGGCTGATCGCCTCTGGGCGGAAGAGCCGCCGATCCGGGCGGGCGATACCAGCCCTTCGCGCGCAGCCATTCCTCCACGCGGCGGGCGTATGGCTCAGCGTGCCCTGGGCGCGCTGATGCTGCTCGGCGCTGCCTTGCTGGTGGCGCTGGCCGTGATCATCTTCCGCGAGTCGGGCGAGGATGAGCAGGCGGGCCAGGATGTCGCAACACTGCCCGCGACGGCGGTCGAGGGGGCGGCTGTGTCCGCCGCTGCGACTGCTGCACTGCCCACGCTCACCCCTTCCGCGACTGGCGAAGGCGCTGCGCCGGTTGTGGCGACGGCGGTTGCCCTGCGGCCCACGGCGGCAGCAGATGAGATCGCGGCGGCGCTCTCGGCCCCGGTTGGGCAAACTGTCCCGGTGGCCTTTTCCGCCAGCAGCGCCATCACGCGCGGCAGCGCGCCCTTCACCATTCGCCCTGGCAGCCAGCGCACCCGTGTGATCAGCTACGTCGTCCAGGAAGGCGATACCCTGGAGAGCATCGCGGCGAAATTCGAGCTAAAGGATTACTACACGCTGGTATGGTCGAACCCGACCAACAAATATAACCCGCTGCGGCCCGGTGTGGACCTCAATATCCCGCCGGTAGATGGCGTATACTACGAGGCGAAAGACACCATCTCAATCGCTGCCGTGGCGCAGGAACTCGGCGTCGATCCCTATTCGATCATCGATGCGGAATACAACAACCTGTTTGGTTCCTCGCCCGAAACCCTGCTGGTGAAAGGGATGCGCGTCATGGTGCCCGGCGGACAGGCCCAACGCGACCTGTTCTTCCTGGCTGCGCCCAGCGGCACCGGTACGGTCAGTGGCGGAGTCGTGACCGGGACCTATACGCTGTGGGGCTGCACGGCGGAGGTGTCTGGTGGCTCGATGCCCTTTGGACGCCCCTTGCAACGGTACACCTACATGCAGGGATTCCGCGTGGGTGGGCATACCGGCGTGGATATTGCGCCCGGCTCAGGGCGGGCGGGCGACCCGATCTATGCATCCGGCAGCGGTACGGTGGTGTATGCCGGGTGGAGCGACGGCGGATATGGCTACGTGGTGGTGATCGCGCACGGCTCGGTGTTCAGCCTGTACGCGCA
Source organism: Anaerolineae bacterium (assembly GCA_034429275.1). GTDB lineage: Bacteria > Chloroflexota > Anaerolineae > Aggregatilineales > Aggregatilineaceae > DAOUFU01. Next base: position 19,471 of record DAOUFU010000033.1, read on the forward strand.
CATGAACGGCCAGCCGAGCGTGAGCTGCGGCCAGAAGGTCTCGCAAGGGTCGGTGATCGGGCAGGTGGGCAGCACGGGGAATAGCAGCGGTCCCCACCTGCACTTTGAGATTCGCGACGCCAATTTCAACCTGCTGAACCCGGCGGGCTATGTCAGCTTCTAGCCGGGCAAATGGTGCAGGTGCACGTGATGGGGGATGGGATGGTGGAGACTGCCGGTCGGTGGCCGGTCATCGGGCATGAGTGGGCCGTAGAGCACCTCGCGCGCGCCATCGCACACGAGCGCATCCGGCACGCTTATCTGCTGGTCGGGCCGGATCGTATCGGCAAGACGACCCTGGCCTACGCGCTGGCGATGGCCCTCAACTGCACCAGTGAGGGGCCTCGCCCGTGTGGGAAGTGCCGCGCCTGTACCCTGATTGCCCGCCGCAGCCATCCCGACGTCACGCTGGTCGAAGCGGAGCAGGTGGATGGCACGCTCAAAATCGACCAGGTGCGCGCGCTCCAGCAAACACTTTCCCTACGCCCCTACGAGGCCCGCTACCGGGTCGCCATCCTGCGGCGCTTCCACGAAGCCAACCCTGCTGCTCAGAATGCCCTGCTCAAGACGCTTGAGGAACCCGCTCCCAACGTGGTGCTGGTGCTCACCGCGCGGGCGGCGGATGCGCCCCTGCTCCCTACGGTGATCTCGCGCTGCCAGCCCTTGAACCTGCGCCCGCTGCCGGTGGAACAGGTTCGCGAGGCGCTGGAGTGGGCTTTCGGCGCGCCGCAGGACGTCGCCAAGCGGCTGGCGTTGCTCTCCGGTGGGCGCATCGGGTGGGCGGTCAGTGCGTATGCTCACCCTGAAGAACTGGAGCAGCGCGAACGGGCGCTCAGCCTGCTCGAAACGGCGCTGACGGGCCGCCGCCTGGAGCGCTTCAAGCTGGTCGAGGGCCTGCCCAACGAAAAGAACGATCTGCTGGCGCTGCTGCGGTTTTGGGTGGCCTATTGGCGCGATGTGGTTTTGGTGGCGAGCGGCAGCCGAGCGCCCATCACCAATGATGATCGCCGGGCGGAGATCATCGCGCTGGCAGGCCGCATCGACCGGGAAGCGGCGCAGCGCGCCCTGGCTGCGACGATGCGCACAATGGAGCTTTTGGGCAGGAATGCCAATACGCGGCTGGCTTTTGAGGTGCTGATGCTCGATTATCCGGGGCTATAGCCCGACGGCCTTCTGGCCGGCCAGGGGCAGCGAGATAATGAAGCGGCTGCCTCGCCCGATGCCTTCGCTCTCCGCCCAGATGCGTCCCCCATGAGCCTCGACCAGCCCTTTGGCAATGGGCAGCCCCAGGCCCATCCCGCCATGCCGCCGGGTCATGTGATCCTCAACCTGGTGGAATTCCTCGAAGATGCGCTCAAGCTGATCCTGGGGGATGCCGATCCCGCTGTCTTCCACGACGATTTCGACCGAGCGGCCCTTGCGCGTGCTGCTCAGCCAGATGTTACCCCCGCCCGGCGTGAACTTGATCGCGTTGTTTAGCAGGTTGGTGAGCGCCATACCCAGCCGCAGGCGATCCACCACCACCACCAGGCTGACATCGGGCATTTCGACGTGCAGCGTGTGTCCTTTGGCATCGGCCATGCCCTGAACATCCTGCTGGGCCGATTGGAAGATGGCCGAGAGTGGGATGTGCTCGCGGTGCAGTTCTGCCGCCCCGGTCTTGAGGTAGCGCAGATTGGTCATGTCTTCGATCAGGTTGCGCATCCTCATAGCGCTGTTGAGCACCGCCTCGGCATGGCTGCTGAGCGGCGCGCTCGCATCCTCTTTGAGGAAGCTGGCGTAGCCCAGGATGACACTCAGCGGGGTGCGCAGCTCGTGCGAGGCGATGGCGATGAAGTCATTCTTGAGCTTATCAAGCTGATTGAGTTCATCATAAGCGCGCTGCAGACGGTGAATCAGCCGGGCATTTTCGATGGCTACCGCCGACTGCGAGGCCAGAATCTCCAGGCTGCGCATGTCGTCATCCGTCCATTCGCCGGAGATTTTATTGACGGCTTCGAGTACACCCATCGGCTGGCCACGGTAGCGCATCGGCACACCCAACAGCGAGCGGGTGGCAAACCCGCTCTGGGTATCGGCTCCCCGGAAGTGGCGCGGGTCTTGCCGGACATCGTTCTGGGCGATGACCCGGTCCTCGCGCAGTACGGTTCCGGCCAGGCTGCCTTCGAGCGGCACCGGTATGTTGAGCAATTCGTTGGCGACGGTGCTGGTGCTGGTCGAGGCCACAAAGCGCAGTTCGTTAGCCGCGCGATCATACAGCATCACCGAAGCTGACTCCGCACCGGTGAGTTCGGCGGCATAATCCATAATGCGCGACAGCAGCGGCTTGAGTTCGAGTGTCGAGTTAATGATCAGGTTGATCTGAACCAGGCGGCTCAAACGGTCAAGTTCGCGCCGGTATTCGGCAAGCCGGGCGGTGGGGTCGGTCGGCAGCTCCGTCATAGAGGCAACCTCAAGGTAAACATTATTTAGGGGCATACATACGCTATATCAATCATAGTCGATTGCCTGGCCGCTGGCAATCTCTGCCTGGGCAAACGCACCAAAAGGACTGTTTTAGTTGATTTTCCTTAGCCGGACGACTTCAGCCCCCGGCGGGGCTTTTGGCAAATTGCTGGAAATGCAGAATTAGCTCTGTCAGGTCGCTCTACATCGGCTATAATGTGGGATATTGCGCCGGTTTTTTGGATAATGAGGGATATTCAATCCTGCCATGCAACGGCTCTGCTGGCGGTGGTTGTGGATCTGGGTAGGGGTATTGGTGGCTGGGTGTGGGCAGATATGGTCGTCAGAAAGCCCAGCGCCGACCAAGCAGCCCATGCTGCCCCTTTTTGACTACACACTGCTGCCCCCCTCACTCACGCCGCCCCTGTGGCCCTGGCAGACTCCCACCCCGCTTGTGACATCCGACGGCGGCGGTCTGAGCCTGTCGCCTGCGGTGCGCTACCTGACCGCGTACGATCCCGCCTGTTACGAGACGGCGGTCGGTAGCTTGATCTGCCTGGGGCAGGTGAAAAACGAATATGACCAGCCGGTGGAAAACGTTGTCGTGGTGGTACAGATCGTGGCTCAAAACGGCCAGCCGCTCGCCGCGCGCGAGGCGTTTGTCTCGCGGTGGATTCTGCCGGTGGGGGCGGTCGGCCCCTACCGCGTGCTGTTCGACGAGGTACCCGCCGGTTATGCAGGGGTACGTGTCGCGGTCAAAGCAGGGGATGTGGCGACCAACGTTGAACGCCGCTATGCCAATCTCGCGCTGCGGCAGGTCTCCGGCACGTTTATCCTCGACCAGTACCAGATCTCGCTTTCGGTGATCAACCAGGGAAAGACGCCGGTCAGCAACCTGGCCGTGATGATGGTGCTGCTCGACCGGCAGGGGCGCGTGACCGGATTCCGCCAGGTCCGGCTCAGCAACGATCGTATTCTCTACCCCGGCGAGTCGCTGGCCATGACGGTGCGAGTCATTCCTCAAGGGCCGGATACCGTTGGTTTCGAAGCCTTCGCCGAAGGGTATATCGTGCCCCAGTAGCATCCTCACCAGCAAAGCGGCTCACAGATTGCGCGCGTGAACCGCCCACGACAGCCCGGCCCATTCGTCGAGGCTGAGCGTCTCGGCCCGGCGCTGCGGGTCGATGTGGGCGGCATCCAGCAAGGCATCCACTTCAGGTTTTTGCACGCCCAGCCCGCTGCTAAGTGCGTTGCGGAGCTGCTTACGCTTTTGCCCGAAGCCCGCCTTCACCACCCGGAAAAACAGCCGCTCGTCCGGCACGGCCACGCGCGGTTGATTCGCAACATCTACCCGCACCACTGCCGACTCGACATCCGGGCGCGGCCAGAACACCCCCGGACTCAGCCGCATCACAATGTGGGGTGTGCCATAGAACTGCACGCTGACCGCCAGCAGGCTCATCTCGCCCGGCGCGGCTACCATGCGTTCGGCCACTTCGCGCTGCACCGTGATCACGATCCGCTGCGGACGTGGCGGTTGTTCGAGCAGGTGGCGCACGATCGCGCTGGTGATGTAGTACGGCAGGTTGGCGACCACGCTATAGGGCTGGCTGCCCACCAGGCCTCCCAGATCAACGGCCAGGATGTCGGCGTGCAGCACAGAGACATGGGACTGCCCGGCGAATTCCTCTTGCAGCAGCGGCACCAGCCGGTCATCCAGTTCAACGGCGATCACACGCCCGGCTGCCCGCGCCAGCAGGCGAGTCAGGTTGCCGGTGCCGGGACCGATCTCCAGCACGGTTGACTCTCTCGTGAGTTCGGCGCTGGCAACGATTTTTTCGAGCGTGTGGGGATCGTGAAGGAAATTCTGTCCGAGGCTCTTTTTGGGCGTGATGGCGCGCTGCATCAGGCGTTGGTGGTCATTCATGGGGCACTCGCCAGGGTATCATAGAACCACCAGAGCGAGGCCGACTCTTCGGTGAGCGACGGCTCGGTCTGGCTTTGGGGGATGCGCTCGACGACGCGCACCAGGTGGATCACCATATCGGCGCGGAGCGGCGTGTCGAGTGGCGGGATCGTGTAATCGCTGCCCACCGGGGCCAGCCCGATACCCGCCAGCGCATCGGCGACGGTCGGGCCGCAGGCGCGTGTCATCAACCGCCGCCCATCGGCCACGATGGTCACCGGCTGCGAGCGCTCAATGTGAACCGTCATCCCGTCGCGGATGGGGGTGCTGAGATCGGGCGTCACGCGGTCGGCCAGGAACAGCGCCAGCCCGGCCTCATCAAGCGCTCGCCCTACATCGGCCTGAGTCGTGTCGAGCACCAGTTGGCGATCACCATCCGTCACGGTGATCCGGGCGCTGGGCAGCAGCCAGATGTGCTGTGGAGCGGCGGTCCAGGGGCGCGAAGTGACCGTCGCGCGGTCAAAGCTCGCCCCATCGACCACAATCCGGTCGTTGGGGCCAGGATCAAGCCCCTGCCCGGTCAGAATGGTCATGGGATCGCGCGCCAGGGTGCGCACAGTCCAGGCCGAGTCCCCGGCAGCCAGTGAGACGGTGTGCGCTTTGCGCACGGTGATCGTCATGCCGTCGCGGAGGCGCGTGTCGGGGCCGGGCGATACACTGTCTTCGGGTTCGAGGGTGATCTGAACCTCGCTCAGCAGCGCGCCTACCGTCTCGGCGCGCGTATGGAAGTGGCGCACCTGGTCGCCGCTGTCGATGGTGACACGGGTCAGCACCAGGCGGGATGTGGCCCACGCTGCTCCACCCACCGTCACCACGACCAGCGCACCGGCAGCCAGGGTGCGCCAGCGTTTGGACGCAGGCGCGGGACGGCTGGAGTCCTGTTGAGCGGTCATAGTCGTCAGTCCCACCAATACAACGGCGGCGATTGCGGGCACGCTGCTCGGGCCAGGCACTCCTGCGGCACCCAGGGGAAAGCCCTTAGTGCTGCTGCCTTCCGGCCCTGACACGGTTCGGACGCCCTGCCGCGCAGGACCCAGTCCGAGCAGCCTGCCAGTAATCCACCGCCGACGGACGCAATCGGGTTATTCTTCATCCACCAGACTGCATTGAGCTGAAGTCTAGCGAATTCGCCCAGGCTTGTCAACGGTTTCCCGTTCGTGAACAGCCCGCATCCCTCTGTTTCTGGGTGCAGGGAACAACGGCTCCCTGCCAGGGGCAAGGCGCTGCCCCGCAGCCTCACGCTCCGAAGATGAGATCGACCCTCCGGTTCGCCGCGCAGCGCGACCACTTCAAGCTTTGTGCTGCACTTGGCGGTAAAATAGGGTAACAACAGTTTTTTCCACCTGCCAAGGCGGTTTGCTGTTCGAGGCGAATCCCGACGTTAGCGATGGCACCCAAAAGTTGTGCTGTGTTAGGCAACCGGTCCTTACGATACTCATCTTTTGGCGGAATTGATTAACAGGATTGATGTGATGGCCAGACGCAGCAGCGATGATCACCGCACCCAAGAATTGCTCGATTTTCAAGCCAAGCTCAAAAGCCTGCACGAGATCAACGGGATACTCTCCAAAACCGAGTCGCTCGATGAGTTTTGCCGCCTGGTGATCGAGTTGGGCCGCAGCCGCCTGGGCTTCGACCGCCTGGGATTGTGGTTTTTGACCGACGATCGCAAGGCGGTGCTTGGTGCGTTTGGCACGGACGAGCAGGGGCAAATCCGCGATGAGCGCGGTCGGCGAATTGAGCTGCTGCCGGAACATCTCACCGGAGGAATGCTCGAACCTGGCGGACAACATACCTACCTGGCCAACATGCCGCTGCTCAATGACAGAGCCGAAGTCGTCGGATATGGCGACCTGGTACGCGGCAACCTGTGGGATGGTGAGCAAATCCTGGGGTGGCTGAATGCCGATAACCTGATCCGCCGCGAGCCGTGGACGGATTACCAGATCGAGCTTCTTGGGCTGTATGCGTCGCTGATCGGCCAGCTTGTGACGCGCAAGCGGATCGATAAAGAAATCAAGGCCAAAGAAGCAGAAGCGCGGCAGTTCCAGGACAAATTGAGGGCGCTCCACGAGGTGACTTCGGAACTCTCGCAGACCGGGTCCTTCGACGATTTATGCCGGCGCGCGGTCGAACTGGGGCACAGCAAGCTGGGCTTTGACCGCCTGGGGCTGTGGTTTTTTGATGCCGATCCGAAGTATATGATCGGCTCATTCGGCATTGACGAATTCGGCCAGATTCGCGACGAACGCCACCAGCGGCTGTTGATCCAGTCGGGCGAATATGCGCAAGAAATGCTCGACGGGCGCGTTTTCGCGGCCACCCGCGACGATGTGCCCCTCTACAACGATCGCCACGAGGTGGTGGGATACGGCTGGAAAGCCGTCGCGCAGATGTGGGACCGCGAACGGAATGTGGGCTGGATTTCCACCGATAACCTGCTGAGCCACAAGCCGCAGACAAACTACGAGTTGGTGCTGCTTTCGCTGTATGCCGATACGCTGGGGCACCTGGCGACAGTCCGCAAGGCGGAAGAAGCCCTGGCTGCCGAGCGTACCATGCTGCGGACGATCATCGACACCGTGCCGGATTTTATTTATGTCAAGGATACCGAGTCGCGCTTCACCCTGGTCAACAAAGCCTGCTGGCAGGATACACCGGGCGCGACCTCCGAAAGCGATCTGCTGGGAAAAACCGATGCCGATATCCTGCCGCCCGAATATGCCGAGCGTTTCATGGCGGATGATCGACAGGTGATCACGACCGGCAGCAGCATCACGACGGTTGAGGAACCCGGCAGACCGAAAGAAACCGGCCCGGCCATCCTGCTCACCACAAAAGTGCCCCTGCGCGACCTGCACAACCGCATCATCGGGTTGGTCGGCGTCTCGCACGATATCTCCGAGCTAAAACGTATCCAGCAGCAGACGCTGGAGCTGGCGGTGGAGCGAGAGCGCGTGAATGTGCTGCGCGAATCTATCACGAACATCTCGCACGATTTGCGGACGCCGCTGGCTACCATCAAATCGCTGTTGTATGTGTTGGAGCACATCTCTGACCCTATCCAGCAGGCAGACAAGCTGCAGGGCATCAAACGCCAGACGATCCTGTTGGAGCATCGCATTCAGGAACTGCTCTATTCTGCCCGGCTGGAGAATGCGGAAGGCATCGATCACCAACCTGTTAATCTAAATACATTGTGCATTCGGGTGGCGGACAGCTTTGTTTCACTGGCGGAAGACAGGACTCTGACGCTGACGATGGACCTGCACCCCGATCTCCCGGATGTTTTGGGTGACGAGGGCGATCTGGAACGGGTGTTGAGCAATCTGCTGCAGAACGCGGTCACCTATACCCCGAACGGCGGCTCGATCCGGCTGCGGACGTTCACGCAGGCGGACGAGGTGGGCCTGGAGGTGGCCGATACGGGCGTCGGGATCAGTGCAGACGACCTGCCGTACATCTTCGATCACTTTTTCCGGGTGGATAAATCTCGCTCGATGGACAAGGGCGGCATGGGGCTGGGGCTGGCCATCGTCAAGCGCATCGTAGAGATGCACGGCGGCAGGGTCCAGGTCGAGAGCACCATTGGGCGAGGCAGCATTTTTCGCGTGCTGCTGCCGCTGCCACCGGTTTCCGGGTAAAACCAACGACGGGAGGGGTAAGCCTCCCGTCGCTTTGTGTAGCTCAGCGCGGCTGGCGCGCCCCCGTCAGTTCACCAGGATGACCGTCCCGGCATCGGGGATGGTGGTGCAGGTCAGGAAACCGCTGCGCCAGCTTTCGGTCCACTGAGGCGTGCGAGGCTGACCGGTGACGCTCAGGAACAGGGTGTTCCCGGCACCGCGCAGGCAGATCGTGACCGGCCCATCGATGGAGACCATTGGGACATAGCCGCCATCGGTGTGCATCCCAAAGACCTCAACCGCCTGCAGGATATTCAGCCCCAGTACTTCGGGGATACCGATTTCAGCCGGCGGACGGACGAATTCGCCGTTCTCGACCATGACCCGGCAGAAGACATCTGCGCCGGTGGGGATGGCGGCATTGGGCACCGAGGCATAGACCACGCTGTTCGGCTCGCCGCCGATGTCGCGACAGGACGGGACCGGCTTCCACACCGTGACCCGCACATAAGCGCGCGCGGTGCCGCCCAGGCTGTCGACGACGGTGTAGGAAAAGATGTCTTCCCCGGCGAAGCCTTCATCGGGCGTATAGATGATGCTGTCTCCGATCGAATCCACCGTGCCATTCTGTGCCTGCGTGAACCCGTTGATCCAGGCATCGGCGGGCACGGTGTCGTTGCTCAGCAGCGCGGCGGCGGTGGTGGTGGCAGGCGTGTCACGCCCGGTGATCAGGATGTCGTCGCGCGCGATCATGCCCCCTGGGTTGTACAGCTCGCCGCCCTGCAGCACGGTGATCGTGACGGTCGCCGGCTCGCTGTAGTTGATCCCATCCGTCGCCTGGTAGGTGAAGGTATCCACCCCAAAGAAACCGTCGTCGGGGAAGTAGGTGAACGAGCCGTTCGGGTTGAGGATCAGGCCGCCATGCAGCGGATCGTCACCCAGCACGGCGAGCAGCGGGTCACCATTGGGGTCGGTATCGTTGCCCAGCAGCCCTGGCGCATCGATCGTCAGGGGCGTTTCCTGCGGAGTATGGTAGTCATCATCGACGGCGACCGGCACATCATCGACCGCGCCAATATCAATCGTCACGGTGGCCACATTGCTGTTGGACGCGCCATCGTTGGCCATGTAGGTGAAGGTATCGACGCCGGTGAAGGCGAGGTTGGGCGTATAGGGGAACGAGCCATCCGGGCTAAGCGACAGCGCACCGTGGCCCGGCCCTGCGACCAGGACCGCCGCCAGCGGATCGTCTTCTTCATCGGTGTCGTTGTCGAGCACGCCAT
>DAOUFU010000034.1:0-56031 GCA_034429275.1 Anaerolineae bacterium
TTCCTGCACCCATCCCACCGAGCCTACACAGTCCACCAGGTAATAGATCTGGCCATCGTCACCAATGCCCGAAAACAGTACCTGGGCCGGGGCAGGGCTGTCGCACATCGCCTTTGAGTTCACCAGATTGGCGACCAGAGGTTCAGGGTCTACGGTGAGGTTAAAGAATGCGCGCCCTTCTTCTTGAGGTGCGAGCACGACCTCCAAAACGTCAAAACGTGCTTCGGAAGCGGGCGCAAGTGGGGTGGGAGTATAGTATGGGGTCAGTTCGATCAACCCAGGAATCTGGTCTGAGTAACAGGCCAGGCTCGCACCGATCAAACTGAATAATACCAGCCCCAAGACACCTGATAAGCGTGCGTGTTGTCTGGTCACGTTGGATATTCTCCCCATCCTGACCCTGGTTTGTGTACACAGCGGGTACGAGCGCGCATCGAAGACATCACAGATAACATGCCCGGCAGCGGTGAGCCGTTATCACGATTGCGAACCTCATAACCCTGCGTCGGCATTCAAGATCAGCATTCAGAACAGCATCTGGCTGATTGGCTGTTGGCAGCCAGCCCTGACTCTCAATGCATAAGATCACCCTTAACAACCGCCGTACTCATCAAGCTAGCGCCCGTAAGAGGCGAAGCGATGAGTACGGCGGATTCGGCGGTTTTTGTTCTCACCGCATATCGGCTGTTCACACTATACCGGCACGGTTGACTACCCCTCATACAACGCGATGGCACGCTACCCAATGGCCAGGCTGAACCTCGACAAGGTCCGGGTCTTCGTCGAAGCATACATCGACCGAAACCGGGCACCGCGTATTGAAGTTGCAGCCCTTAGGCGGGTTGAGCGGCGTCGGTACATCACCCTTGAGGATGATCCGCTGGCGCTTTTCTTCCACCACCGGATCGGGCACGGGTACCGCCGAGAGCAGTGCCTGGGTGTAGGGGTGCAGGGGATTATTGTACAGTTCTTCACTTTCGGCCAGCTCGACCAGTTTGCCGAGATACATCACGGCCACGCGGTCGCACAGGTGACGTACCATGCTCAGATCGTGTGCAATGAACAGATAGGTCAGCCCCAGGGTGTGCTGCAGGTCTTCCAAGAGGTTGACCACCTGCGCCTGAATCGACACATCCAATGCAGAAATCGGCTCATCAGCCACGATGAAGCGAGGATTTAGGGCCAGCGCGCGTGCCAGCCCGATACGCTGGCGCTGGCCGCCAGAGAATTCATGCGGGTAGCGGCGCACAAAGTAGGGATTCAGCCCCACCAGTTCCAACAGTTCGGCGACACGCTCATCACGTTCTTTTTTGGTGCCGATGTTGTGCACGACCAGCGGCTCACCGACGATCCGCCCCACCGACATACGCGGGTTCAGTGAGGCGTAGGGGTCCTGAAAGATCATCTGCATCTGGCGACGCATCCGGCGCAGCTTTTCTCCGCGCGCCTGGGTGATGTCTTCGCCCTCAAAGAGCACCTGGCCGGAGGTCGCGCGGTAAAGCTGAAGGATCGTACGTCCGGTTGTAGATTTGCCGCAGCCGCTCTCGCCCACCAGCCCCAACGTTTCGCCTTCGTAGATCTGAAAGCTGACGCCATCAACCGCTTTCACCGAAGCGACTTCGCGCTGGAACAGGATTCCAGAGTGGACCGGGAAATACTTTTTGAGGTTCTTGACCTCAACCAGCACTTTACGCTGGCGAGTGTCGCTGGTGACCGGCTTAGACTGCTGCACTGGCTGGCTCATCAATTGGCTCCTTAGTACGAACGTCAACCCAACAGGCTGCCTGATGCCCATCTTCGGCATCGGGAGCCTGTCTCAGGGGCGGATTTTCAAGATCGCAGCGCTCGATGCGGTAGATGCAGCGCGGCGCAAATGGACACCCCTTGGGCAAATAGCGCATATCCGGCGGGGAACCTTCAATGGAAAAGAGTTTTTGATTTTTCTTATCCAGGCGAGGCAGCGAACCCAGCAGGCCAACGGTGTAGGGGTGGCGCGAATCGCCGTAGACGGCTTTGGATTTGCCGCGCTCGACGATGTAACCAGCGTACATGACATTTACCGTGTCGGCCAATCCCGCCACAACGCCCAGGTCATGCGAAATCCAGATCATCGCCATACCGATTTTATCGCGCAGGCGGCGTACCAGGTCGAGAATCTGTGCCTGGATCGTCACGTCGAGCGCGGTGGTTGGCTCATCCGCAATCAGCAGCGATGGGTTGCACGACAGGGCCATCGCGATCATGGCACGCTGGCGCATACCGCCCGAAAACTGGTGCGGATAATCGTCGAGTCGGTCTGCCGCCGAAGGGATGCCGACCATTGCCAGCAGTTCCGCAGCACGGGCGCGTGACTGTTCGTTGTTCATGCCCAGATGCAGCTTGAGGGCTTCGGTGATCTGGCGGCCCACCGTCAGCACCGGGTTCAACGATGTCATCGGGTCCTGGAATACCATCGCGATCTCTGCGCCGCGCACCAACCGCTGCTTGTTGGGTGACAGCTTCAACAGATCGCGCCCGCGGAAGATGACTTCCCCCGACGGGATTTCGCCCGGTGGTTGGGGGATCAAGCCCATGATCGAGAGCGCATGTACGCTCTTGCCGCAGCCACTTTCGCCTACGACGCCCAGGGTTTCACCTTCCTGGAGCGTGTAGGAAATGCCGTTGACCGCATGGACAGTCCCTTCCTCAGTATGGAATCGGGTGGTGAGGTCTTTGACCTCCATTAAGACTGTCAAAATCCATCTCCTTCGTCACACTCAGCCCAGCGCGAGTGAAAAAACGCAGACAGAGAACATGCCGTAAGCAGCGACATGGCCAGGCGAAACCCGGCACCATTCACACAGATCAAGGACGTCAACTGTTACGACGGAAGCCAGGTGACCACCGTTCCAGGTGCCAACATCACCTCCGTGTTGATGCCGCGCACCGACCGACCGATCATTGGCAATCGAGCAGTCTCGCAAACGGCAAGCAACAAATCATATCCGGTCACGGCCAAAGTTTCAATAAGATGGCGTAAATGTTACCCATCACAACGGTTGTGGGCAAGCTGTTCGCTATGACTATCGCCAGACGTGGGTTTTGGTTCAAAATTGCTCCAAACTGCTGGATTTAGAGGTTGAACCAAAGCGGCGCTTGACTCTCATCGCAGAGCCTGTTACACTGCCCTTCAATAACTCTGACGGAGTCAAGTAGCTCTAGGGCATGCTTCAGAGAGCCGCCGGGTGGTGTGAGGCGGCGCAAGGCCAGGCGAAATCCACTCCTGAGTACGTTGTCGCCGAACAGCTATTGGCTGGTAAGGTTGACCGGGTGCGCCCGTTAGCGCGCTGTGAGTCGGCGGCCTCAAAGAGCCGGTGACTCTCTGAGGTTCGAACCGCGAGGTTCGGACGAACCCAGGTGGTACCGCGAACCCATCGCCCTGGCTGAGTGTCATGGCATGGGTTTTTTGTTTGCCGTTCAGTTGGGTCATTGCGCGGAAAGGGCGCACGTTATGCCGGATGTATACCTGGATTTTATGAAACCTGCCGTGTGGAATGCGTTGGTGCTGGCGGTCGTGTTTATTGGCATCGCGTTGGCCATTTTGCGGTTGATGAAAGACCGCGCGGCCTATGACATCAAGCAGCGCCGCCAGGCAATGCGCAATGACGCGCCGCCCGGCTCATCGCCCGAACCGCCGCCGGGTTCGCCTGCACCGGCCCAAAGACCTGCCGTATCCAGGCCGCAGACTCATCGGCCTAAACGTCGCAAACGCTCGTGATAGGGAATGTCTGCTTTCTTATCACCCGGATCATTCACAGCATCTATGCAAGGAGAAAAACCTCACCATGCTCGATATCGCACTTATCCGAGAAAAACCCGACTGGGTCAAAGAGCAGCTTCGAAAGCTCAATGATCCCAGTGCATTGGCCCGGATCGACGCGATCCTTGACCTTGATCAGCAGCGCCGTGCCCTGTTGGTCGAAGTCGAAGCCATCAAGGCGAATCGCAACCGGCTTAACAAACAAATGGGCCATTTCCGCAGCAACAAACAGCTTAGCCCATCCCAGGTTGTGGGTGGTGCGCGAGCGGCCATCGCCGCACTGGAAGCAGGCAACATCGATGGTTTCCTGATCGCGCTGGAAAACCCCATCGCGGTGGATGGCGCGGCAGCGGCTGATGTCCAGGCTGCTTTCGACGATCTCGCCGCAGCGCTCAAGAATCTGGGAAGCCGAGTGACTGAGCTTGATGCGCAAATTCGCGAGGTCGATGCCGCGCTTGAGGAGCAGATGCTGTGGGTGCCCAATATGCCGCACAGCTCTGTACCGGTCGGACTCAGCGAAGAGGAGAATATCATTCACCCGGTTCAGGGCGAGATGCGGGCGTTCGATTTTGAGCCGCTGCCCCATTGGGAGCTTGGTCCCCGGTTGGGGGTGATCGATTTTGAACGCGGCGTCAAGCTGGCGGGCACCCGGTTCTATATCCTCGAGGGCATGGGTGCGCGACTGTACCGCGCGATGATCGCCTGGTTGCTGGATGTGCATACCACTCAGCATGGGTATACCGAAATCTACCCGCCGTTCATGGTGCAGGAAGCCATGATGTATGGCTCCGCTCAATTCCCAAAGTTCCGCGACGTGGTGTATTTCGACCAGGAGAGCCAGCTTTATATGCTGCCGACGGCTGAAGTGGCGCTCACCAACATGCACCGCGACGAGATTCTGGACGAAGCGCAGCTCCCGCTCTATTACGCGGCGCATACGCCGTGCTTCCGCCGGGAGAAGATGAGCGCCGGGCGCGATGTGCGTGGGATCAAGCGCGTGCACCAGTTCGAGAAAGTGGAGATGTACAAATTCACCACGCCGGAAACCAGCTATGACGAACTGGAAAAGCTGACCCAAAACGCCGAGGCAGTTTGCCGGATGCTGGGCATTCCTTACCGTCGAAACGAAATGGTGACGGGAGACCTGGGTTTTTCCGCTTCAAAGAAGTATGACATCGAAATGTGGGCACCGGGCTGCCAGGAATGGTTGGAAGTCAGCTCATGCAGCAATACCGAGGATTTCCAGGCACGGCGGGCGAATATCCGGTATCGCCCGGCAGATGGAGGCAAGCTGCGTTTCGTACATACGCTGAACGGCTCCGGCCTGGGTATGACGCGCGCGCTGATCGCCGTGCTGGAAACCTATCAGCAGGCGGATGGCAGTGTGAGGATTCCCGATGTGCTGCGCCCCTACATGGGTGGGCTGGAGGTCATTGAGCCGATCCGGTGATGGGGCAGCCCAAGATTCGCACCAACCGGGGAGAGACTGAGCTTCACTAAGCGGGTATAATCGCAGATGAACCCAAGTTAGCCGGGCGATCGCGGGCCGCTTGACGGCACGAGGAAAGTCCGCGCTCCACAGGACACGGTGCTGGCTAACAGCCAGGCGGGGTGACCCGACGGCATAGTGCAACAGAGAGGCATATTGCCCCCTCTGGGGGTGAGGGTGAAACGGTGTGGTAAGAGCGCAGCGGCGTCGGTGGCGACACCGGCGGCCAGGCAAACCCCACCGGGAGCAAGCCCAAGCAGGAACGAGGGGCGGTCCGTCCCGTTTGAGTTCCGGGTAGGGTGCTTGAGACGCCGGGTAACCGGCGTCCTAGATAGATGATCGCCACCCATAGGGTTGCGCCCAGGGGCGCGAGCCATATGGGGACAGAACGCGGCTTACAGGCCGACTTGGGTTCACCTGTCCGGGCTGTGCCTGGATCATCACCGGGAAGAAGGCGGATGGATCGAAAAGGATACCTGGTGTTTCACGGCGGTAATGCTTTCACCGCCGAAAACCGCGATATTGACCGCGTGTGGCTGAAGCTGGTGCGCAAGCCCCAGCACAGTCCGCGCCTGATTGTCATTCCGGCGGCGGAGATCGTCAAACCGCAAAAGCTGGCGGAACAGGCCGCCGGTTACCTGGCCACATTGGGTACGTTCGCGGAGTTCAAGCTGATCGTAAACCCGCAGAGCGCCAATACTCGCTCGGAGTATGAGGTGCTCAACACGGTCGAGGGCGCGGTCCTGTTGGATGGAAGCCCGGTGGATGCAGTCGAGCGGCTGCGAGATACGCGCACCCACGAAGCGCTGGCGCGAGGGCTGGTCGAGCGGACGATGATCGTCGTGGGGATCGGCGCGAGCGCGATGGCACTGGGGGCGGTGTATTGGCTGGCAGACAGCTGGGAACCCGGCCTCAATCTGGCTCCTGGCCTGGCGATTCTGCCACGCCACAACTTTGTGCGGATGCGCTTCACACCGGAACGCCTGCTGGCTCATCTGCCGCAGGGGATTACGCTGCTCGGTGTGGATGAGCAGACTATCGTGATCGCACATCCCGATGGGCGGTTCGAGGTTGCAGGGCTGGGTGAAGTGGTCGTTTATCGCAGCGCGGAGAGGGTAGACGAATACACTGCCGGGCAGGTATTCCAGGTGGAACAACCGCCGGACTCTGCCGGGTGAGTAGGTCGTTCCGGCAAAACTCCCAGTCATGGTGCAGGGGATACAGACGCGCCAGTCAGTGAGGCTGGCGCGTCTGCCATTTCTGCACGGGAAATCCCCGTCACACGACGATGTTCACCATGCCGCGCTGAGCGACATAGATCACCTTCTTCGGCGCATTTCCGCCCAGGTGACGCTGGGCACCATCGGATTCCAGCGCCAGCCGCTTGGCGTCCTCTTCACTGATGTCTGCCGGAACCTGGATGCGGTCGCGCACCTTGCCATTGATGGACACAACCAGCGTGATCTCATCCTCTTTGGCGATTTCCGGATCATACTCTGGCCAGGGCTGGTTGTGGATGCTGTATGGTTGCCCAATGCGCGTCCACAGTTCTTCGGCCACGAACGGGGTGAATGGAGCCATCATGACCAAAAGATGACGGACAGCATCGTCCCACACCGCCTTGCTCACATTTGCTTCACGGGCGGCGGTTTTCAGCTCGTTACGCAGCGTCATCAGGCCCGATACCGCCGTATTGAACCCAAATGTTTCCAGGCTTTCGGATACCTGCTTGATGATCTGATGAACGCGGCGGCGCAGGTGACGCTCAGCTTTTGGATCGGGTGTGCCCTGGGGCGCGCCGTTCAACACCAGGTCCCATACATCATCCAGCCAGCGCACCACACCCTGAATACCCTGGCTATCCCAGGGGCCGCCTTGCTCCCATCGGAAGGCGAACATCAGGTAGGCGCGGACAGTATCCGCGCCGTATTGCGCGACCCACTCATCCGGTGCGACAACGTTTCCCTGTGTCTTTGACATCTTCTCAACTTCCAGATGGTGCTTGATCTGGTTGATGGTGGCATCTGCGCCAAAACCTGGGATGTCGAACGTTGTATTCTCGTTCGTATCAACCACGATTTCGCGCCCATCCGGTGTGCGGACATGCAGGGTTGTTTCGACACGGTTCATGACCTCACCGGCTACCAGGGTATCGGTGCTGGACGGCAGTTCGGCCAGCGAGCCGATCACGCGCACGGCGCGCGCGTTGAACTTCTCACCCTCGAACTCACCCTCGGCTACCACCGGATCGCCGTCGCGCGGCTCGCCCAGGATCATGCCCTGGTTGAACAGGGCGATCATCGGCTCATCAAACAGGTGATCTGTCGGGCGACCAGCCTTTTTGGCTTCGGCGATGGTGGGAGCGAAAATGCCGCAGTCACGCATCGCCTTGGTGAAGAAACGGGTGTACATCAGGTGCATGGTGGCGTGCTCAATGCCGCCGGTGTATTGGTCCACGGGCAGCCAGTAAGCGCCCTCCACCGGGTCAAACGGCCCTTCGTCATAGCGGGGACTCAGGTAGCGATACTGGTACCATGACGAACACATGAAGGTGTCCATGGTGTCCGTTTCGCGTTGGGCGGGACCGCCGCATTTGGGGCAGGTGGTGTTCAGGAACCCGGCATGATAGCGCAGGGGGCTTTCGCCAGTGGGCATGAAGTCCACATCTTCCGGCAGCAGCACCGGCAGGTCTTCTTCCGGCACGGGGACTTCGCCACAGTCCGGGCAGTACACAATCGGGATCGGCGCTCCCCAATAACGCTGGCGGCTGATCAACCCGTCGCGCAGGCGGTAGTTGACCGCGCCATGCCCAATCCCCTGCTGTTCCAGCCACGCCGTCACCACGCCGACCGCCTCATTCTTCTTGCCGTCGTGCGATTCGGTGGCGGGCGTACCGTTGAACTGCCCACTGTTGACCATGACGCCTTCACCCGGCCAGGCTTCGGTCATTTTATCTGGATCCAGGTCTTCCATACCTTCGGGCTGGATCACGATGCGGATGGGCAGATTGTACTTGCGCGCGAATTCAAAGTCGCGCTGGTCGTGCGCGGGCACGGCCATGATTGCACCGCTGCCATAGCTGATCAGCACGTAATCGGCAACCCAAATCGGAATGCGCTCGTTGTTGACCGGGTTGATCGCATAGCCGCCGGTGAACACCCCGGTTTTCTCTTTGCCTTCTGCTGTGCGGTCGATCTCGGTTTTTCGCGCAGCCTCGGCCACATACGCCTCAACTGCGGCGCGCTGGTCCGGTGCGGTGATTCGGCTCACCAGCGGGTGTTCGGGAGCCAGTACCATGAAGGTTGCGCCCCACAGCGTATCGGGGCGAGTGGTGAATACCTCGATGGGGTCTTCCTGCTCAGTATGGAAGATGACATGTGCGCCTTCGCTACGCCCGATCCAATTGGTTTGCATGATCTTGACACGATCGGGCCAGTTGATCTGGCTGTGGTCCAGCAGTTCTTCGGCGTATTGCGTGGTACGGAAGAACCACTGTTCCAGGTCGCGTTTGATCACGGGGGTGCCGCAGCGCTCGCAGTGGCGATCTTCTCCCCACACCTGCTCGCGGGCCAGGGTGGTATTGCACTGGGGGCAAAAATCTACCGCTGCCATCTTGCGATAGGCCAGGCCCTGCTTGTAGAACTTCAGGAAGAACCACTGGGTCCACTTATAGTATTCCGGGTGACTGGTCACCGCTTCGCGTTCCCAATCGAAGATTGCCCCCATCGACCGCAACTGGCGGCGCATATTCGCCATGTTTTGCTCGGTCCATGTTTTGGGGTGAATGTTGCGTTTGATGGCCGCATTTTCGGCATTCAGGCCGAAGGCGTCGAACCCCATCGGGAACAGCACGTTGTAACCGCGCATCCGCAGCCAGCGCGCTCGTGCATCCGAAGGGGCCATAGCATACCAGTGCCCGATGTGCAGATCACCGCTGGGGTAGGGCAGCATGGTCAGCGCGTAGAACTTGGGGCGTTTGGGGTCTACTACCGAACGATACAGCCCGTCGGCTTCCCACTGCGCAGCCCAGCGCGGCTCGATTTCCTGGGGATTATACTTCTCAGCCATTGCTGTTGTTCTCTCCGTAGATGGATGAAGATCGAAGATAGCGCGTCGAGGCGGCACAAACGGTGCCGCACCGTAAACCCATTTGATCAGCAGTGCGACGTATAACTGTAACGCAACCCCCGGCGGCGCGCGAGAAGGCAGCGCAAATCCCGGCGTTCAGATGTTGGGCCAGGGATGGGCGGGGTCTGCATGGGGCCCGCTCCTTGTGTCATCACACGGATACCAGTGCTATCAAAAAACACACTCGGCCCAGACCAGCCACAGACATGCCGGGCCAGTGGGCCGAATGAAGGGGTTTTTGGCGCGCGTTTATCAACCAAAAACCGGCCCGGCGATGGGATCACCACTGCGGACCGGTTTCTTTTGGGCGAGATCGCTCAAACGACGATCAGGATAACCAAAGAGCCAGCGCGGTTTAACGACGACGCCAACGCAGGTCATCACGCGCGGGAACCGGCACCGGAGCGGGTTGTGGGCGCGGACTAAGCGCCTCCCGCAGAGCGTCCAACAAATCCCGAATACGATCAGTGAATCCACGTTGCGGTTTGTCGTTCGCCATGAGGTTATCCTTGTTCACGTCGTCGGAGCTACCAATACATGTGCTTACCTATAAGTCTACACCAATTTGTACGTCATGACCGCAAAAAACAAAATCCTCTTCGCGAACCCCCCAAAAATTCAGGGGCGAAGAGGACTCCGTGGTACCACCCTGGTTGGTGGCATGGATGAAACTGAACATGGACCCAAAGGGGTTCGAACCCTTGACCTCCACAATGCCATTGTGGCGCTCTCCCAAATTGAGCTATGGGCCCTTGATTGCGTGGTGTGCCACCCACTCAATGCGTATAACGGACGCTTCCGGCGCGATCTAACGCCAGCTTTGGCGCTTCAACCGCGCAGCTCCCGGACGAGTTGGGCCTTTGCGCTCGCCAGGGCGCGTTGTCGGGTTTCCACCTATCCCGGCTCTCTACAGCGATGGCCTACTACTTCCGTTCGATGCTTTTGGCACATCAAACCAGTTGGTAATGATGCCAACATTCTAGCCGTACGGGGAACCGTTGTCAAGAGTTTGTTGACCGGGGGAGATGGGAGGTTTGTCTGAACGAGATCGCTGTGCCGGGCAGCCGATATGCAGAGTGAAACCTGTCCTGTTAGCCTGTTTGTTAACGTGAGACAGTTGGAGCCGGAGAATGGCCCGTTACCAATGGGACAGCGGTTGGGTGTCAACGGCATCTCGCAGGTTGTGAATTCGTGGCAGCCCGTTACAATTGAGGCATAGCATAATCTGGCCGGGCCAGGTTGTGACTGCCCAGGTGTGCTGGAGGAGATTTGCGGCGTGGATGACACGCGGTCCGGTTTTTTTGGCCGAGTCGATGTGTATTGGCCAGACGGCCCGATCGAGAGCTACCGTCTGGTGAAGCCGAGTGTCGCGATTGGGCGCTCCACCGGCAATGACATTGTGCTCGATACTACGACAGTTTCCCGTTATCACATCGCTTTGCGGGTTGAGGATCAACAGGTCCAGATCGAGGACCTGGAATCAGTCAACGGTACGTATGTGGACGGGATACGGCTGTCGGCTAATTCGCCGCGCGTGCTGCGAGGGGGCGAAGAAATCCAGGTGGGTGATGTGCGCCTGATTTACCATTCGCCGGCAGATATCACCCAGGCGGTTGAAGACCAGGAAACCACTCAGCGAGTCACCGTATCGCAGCCGACGACTCGTGTTGAATTAGATGGCCCCGATATGGCGGTTGCGCCCGGCGCGCATGTTCAGGCCACGCTCCAGATCGAAAACGCCGGAAGCGAATCGGAACAGTTCGAGATCGAGATAGAAGGCATACCTGCCAATTGGGCACGGGTGGACCGGAGTGAGGTTGAGGTCGGACCGGGGCAACAAGCGCAGGTCGTGATCAGCTTCAAGCCGGTACGTCGCAGCGACAGCCGCCCCGGTGATTACCCCTTTGTTGTGCGGGTGCGTGCCCGCAGCGAAGACAAACAGACTCTCGAAATTCCTGCTACACTCCATGTGCTGCCCTTCAGTGGTTTTGGGATGGCACTGGCCGACGAGCGGATCGCTGATAACGATGACCTGACCCTTTATTTGCATAACCAGGGGAGTGCTGTGCTGCCGCTGGTGATTTCGGGCGTGGATAAAGCCCAGGCCCTACGCTTCAAGTGGCCATCGGTCAAGTTGAAGTTGGGGCCTGGCGAGCGTCGGACGTTGGTTGGTTCGGTGAGTCCGCGCCAGCGCCGGATTTTCGGGCATGTGCGCGAACGAGAATTCGCCCTACAAGCCCGGTCACAGGATCCTTCAGGGTTTCTGGTTTCGGTGCCGGGCACTTATGTCGAAAGTGCCCTGCTGCCGACCTGGGTGCCGTTAGTCGCGGTGCCTTTGATCGCGTTGTTCACGCTGCTGATTCTAGGGGCGTTATGGGTGGTGTTGGGCAACGACCACAATACACCGGCTCGCCCGCCTGCGATTCTGCATTTTGGTGTCAATACTCCGGTAACTTCGGTTGATGAGGCAGTACAGCTCACCTGGGATGTGACGGGAAGCGACTCGCTGGTGCTGGTGTGGGATGCCGAAGCCGGACGGCAGGCAGTGGAACTCGATCCTGGGACGACCGGATATTCGCTGACGTTTGACCAGAGCGGAATTTACTCCCTGGTCCTCGAAGCACATCACCAGGACCTGATCGATACCGCACTGGTCACGGTGGAAGTCCGTCCGGTCATCCAGGCACTGACGCTCGAAGTCCTTGGTGGCTCGGTGTTGGTGCGCAACGTCCAGGCCGATGTGCGCATCAGCTGGTCGGTGGCAGGTGCGAGGTCATTCGATACGGGATATAGCATTCGTATTGAGGGTGGGAATCCGAACCAGGTGCTTGTGGCTGCGCCGCTGGAATTGGTCGGCACGCGCGATCTGCCGGTGCTGGTCGAGTCGGATGTCTCATTGTGGCGTGTCATGCTGTACGTGGAAGGTCGGAGCGATCTCGTGACCAGTGTCGAGCAGATGCTGCCGGTGGTGGCTCCGAGCTGCGGATTGGCGGTCGATTTTGCAGTGGCACGCACGGGGCCAGGGGCGGCCTATCCTGAACTGAATCCACCCCTGGCCAACACAGCACAGGGTCAGTTGATCCTGTCACCCACGTCGCGTGATCCCAGTGGGGAATGGCTGCTTGTGCCAGTTGGGGTGACAGATGGGCGAAGCGGATGGATCCGGCGCGCCGATGTGACCTGCACCAATTTTGACCCGATGCGGTTGCGTGTGAGTAGCGGTTTCCCTCCGCCTCCAATCCCGTCTCCATCACCGACGCCTTCACTGGTGCCGTCGAGTACACCGACGCTTCAGATTCCGGGGACGATGGCGGTTCCACCCTCACCCTCTAACATAATCACTCCCACGCCGCTGCCGGTGGGGTAAGGATCATTTTGGAGTGATGCATAATCGTTATGCTCGCGTACAATTGATCAACGGATACCCTCCGGTGGGAACCCGGCACCCTGTTTGACCGTCGGAATCATGTCTTGAGTTGAAGACGAGGCGATGAGCGCTGTGAAACACTGGCTAAAAATCGTGATGCTGATGGCCCTGGTAGTCGCCTTGAGCGACCTGTGGCGGCCATTGCCGACAGCGGCTCAGGCCAATGTCGATCTGTCGGTAAATGTCGGCATCGACGGCTACTATCGGCGCGGCTCATGGACGGCAGTCCGGGTCAACCTCAGCAACAGCGGCGATAGCCTGGACGGCTTCATTCGTGTGAGGACCGGTGGGGCAGGCGGCCTGTCAGAGACCACCTATCGCACACCGCTCGATTTGCCTCAAGGGGCGCGGAAACAGGTTTTTCTGTATGTATCGCTGGAGAGTTATGAACAGCGCTTGCAGGTCGAAATTGTGGACCAGCACGGTCGTGTTGTAGCACGAGATACGACGCCGCTGCTACTGGCTACACCAGGCGATCCCCTGTACGCGGTCGTGACGGAGTCGGCATTTGGTTCGGTGGACCTGATGGCGGTTGCGTTGACCAGCGGGCGTGGTCACCAATCGAACTGGCTGATCGAGGACATTCCCGGTCAGGCTCAGGCATTGGCCGGCCTGGATGTGCTGATGTTCCACGATGTCAATACCGGCGCACTACGTGCCGAGCAAGCGGCTGCCATCCGGCAGTGGGTAGAAGCAGGCGGTCACCTGATCATTGCAGGGGGTGACAACTGGCAGCGCACTGTCGCGGGTATGAACGATCTGCTGCCGGTGACACTGCGTGGCACCCTGGCGCTGGATAGTCTAGGGGCGCTGGCGGATTATGTGCGTCAGCCCGTTGATCCGCTCGATGCCGGGCTAACGGTTTCGGATAGCGTGCCTCTGCCGACCGCCCAGACGTTGGTATCGGCCAATGATGTGCCGCTAGTTGTGCGCCAGCCGATTGGCCTGGGCATGGTCGATTTTTTGGCATTTGACCCGAACGCTGAGCCGTTTCGATCGTGGAGCGCCAAGGATCGATTCTGGTATGCACTGGTGGCGTCTACCGGTCAGAAGCCAAGCTGGGCCAACGGCATCAGCGATTGGTCTATCGCACGGGAAGCCACCCTGACTGCCTCGACGACCACGCTGCCTACTTTCTTCCAATTGTGCGGGTTCTTGACGCTCTATATCGTACTGATGGGGCCGCTGAACTATGTGGTGCTGCGTAAGTTAAATCGCCGCGAGCTGGCATGGTTCACCATCCCGGCATTTATCGTGATCTTCAGCGTGCTGGCGTACCAGGTCGGTTTTAATTTGCGCGGGTCGGTTCCCAAGGTCAACCAACTGGCGGTGATCCAGGTGCCGGACCAGGGCGAGGATGCCCAAGTGATTGGGCTGCTGGGCGTGCAGTCGCCTCGCCGAAGCACCTACGATATTGCGGTGACGCGAGGCTATTTGCTGCGGACGCTGCCGGATGTGGGGACCGGCCTCAGCGTTCCGGTGACAATTACGCAGAGCACGCGTTATCTTGCGGAAGATGTCCCGATTGATGCAGGGACAATCGCCAGCTTTGTCGCCGAAGGGTATATCCCTGCTCCGCGCCTCGATTATGAGGTGACCTGGGAACTGGCAGACAACGCTGCACCCCGCCTGATGGGACGTGTCACCAATACTACCTCTGAGGTGCTTGAGGATGCCGTGCTGTTGATCAAGGGCGAAAGTCGCTATCTGGGTACGCTTCAGCCTGGCGAGACCGGCACGTTCGATATTTCGCTGGGGCCGCAGGACCCCGCGCCGCTCACCGTCGCAAACGCGCAGGCGGCCTATCAGCCGTCGTATGGCGGCCCGTGGAATGTGTATCGTCGTTCGCCCGGCTGGTGTTTCACCTATCGCGGTGTGGCGCTGACCATGGTCGATGTGATGCGCGATGAGCAGTTTTCGTGTGCAATGGGTCGGGTGAGTGACAGCCAGCAGGAAATCCGACGGCGGTACCGGTTGCTGGCGTCTCTGCTGCGGGAAAATGACCTGAGCGGCGGACGCGGTGCAGAAGTTTATCTGGCTGCGTGGAGCCGTACCCCGGTAGTCGAGGTCGAACTCATCGGCAAGCCGCAGCCCACGCAGGAAAGCACCAGCCTGTACCTGTTTGAACTGTCGGCGATGGTCAAACCGTCAACTGAGCGTGTGACAATTCCGCCTGGCCTGACGACGTGGACGCTGTTCACCGATCGCAATGATACACGCGTGAACCTGAATGTCCCGCCTTCGCGGTTCCAGGTGGGATCGACGACTCAGGCATCGTTTCAGTTCATGCCGCTACCTGCCGTGCAGCTGGCCGAGGTTGAATATCTGGGAATCGAATTCGTGCGGTCGGGGCCGGTGCGGTTGGAAATATGGGACTGGACACAGGGGCAGTGGAGTGAGCTGGAGCAGGATTCGTCTGTTGATATGATCCTTGTGGACCAACCCGATCGTTTTATTGGCCCTGAAAATGCAGTCAATATCCGAATCGTGACCGATGAACCGACTCTTTTCAACCATATTGACCACCTGTCGGTACATTATTATGGACGGTTGCGCCAACCGGGCACGTCATGAGTGAATGGGATCAATTATGGTGGAATCGACGGAATATATCATCGAAACGCACGGGTTGGTCAAGCGGTATGGCAAGCTGGTTGCGGTCAACGATCTGAATTTGCGTGTTCCGCGTGGTGCGATCTACGGATTCGTAGGTCCAAACGGGGCGGGCAAGACAACAACCATGCGCATCCTGACCACACTCATCACGCCGACGGCGGGGGATGTCTTTGTGGCAGGCTATTCGGTCAAAGCCTACCCGCGCGAAGTACGCCGGGCGATCGGCTATATGCCCGACTTTTTCGGCGTGTACGATGATATGAAAGGCTGGGAATACCTGGACTTTTTCGCCGCGTGCTACGAAATCCCGGAGCGCGATCGGCCCGGCCTGATCAACGATCTGCTCGCGCTGGTAGATTTGACTCATCGCCGCGACGATATGGTAGAAAAACTGAGCCGGGGCATGAAGCAGCGACTGTCGCTGGCTCGCACTCTGGCGCATGATCCCGAAGTGTTGATTCTTGACGAACCGGCATCCGGCCTGGATCCGCGCGCACGCATTGAAATCCGCGAATTGCTGGTGGAGATGGCGCGGATGGGCAAGACAATCTTCTTTTCATCGCATATCCTGGCTGATGTTGCGGAGATTTGTACCCACCTGGGGATCATCGAAGATGGCAAAATGGTCGCGCAGGGAACTGTTGAGGAAATCCGCCGACAGTTGATGCCCACGCGCGAGATTACAATCACACTGCTGGATCGGATGGACGAGGCCAAAGCTGCTCTCGCGCAAATCCCTGAGGTAGTAGCCGTGCATGACCTGGCCCCGGAACATGGGCGAAAGCGGATCAAAGTGGAGTATAGCGGAGACGACGCAGGGGTGAGTGCGCTGCTTCGGACGTTGTCGGGCCAGGGTATCCCGGTGGTGAGCTTCACCGAGGAAACACGTGACCTGGAGGCGGTTTTTATGCGTGCGACACGGGGCATCGTTTCGTAACCGGGCGAGTGAGGGAGACCTGACATGACGGCAGAAAGTTCTGCACCGCCCCATGTAGGCCATGCACCACAACACAGCCGGATACATCTCTGGCGGTTTTTGATCGATAACCCGGTGGTGCTTAAAGAACTTCGAGGGCGGATGCGCGGGGCGCGAGCGTTTGTCGTGCTCACAGTGTCTCTGCTGCTGCTGGGTGCATTTGCCTCGCTAATCTATGTCGCCGTTACCGAGTCATCGATGAATGTGAGCGGCCAGGTCAATGTAGGCGAGATCGGGCGCACTTTGTTTACCGGTGTTGTGGCTATCGAAATGATGCTGGTGGCATTTATTGCCCCGGCATTCACAGCGGGCGCAATCAGTGGGGAGCGCGAGCACCAGACCTTCGAACTGCTCAAAACGACCTTGCTGCCTTCGTATGCACTGGTGTTGGGCAAACTGCTCTCGTCGATGCTGTATGTCCTGTTACTGCTGCTGGCGGCCATCCCACTTCAAAGCATCGCCTTTTTCTTTGGCGGTGTAGCCGAAACCGAGGTCCTGCTATCGCTGGCGATTCTGGCCGCAACCGCGTTGTTGTTCAGCACCATCGGGGTCTATTTCTCGGCGCGGTCGAGCCGTACCCTGCCAGCCAGTATGCTGACTTATACTGCCACGACTTTCATCATGTTTGGCGTACCGATTTTGTTGGGCATCGTGATGCTGGTGTTGGGGACATCGGCGCTGAATGCACCTTCATCCACCACCGAAAAAATCCTGCTCTATGTCGTTGGCGCGGTGCTGAGTACGAATCCGGTGGCGACGGCTGTCCTGACTCAGCGCATCTTGCTCAATGAGCGTTCGATCACCACATTTTCGTATACTCTAGTTAACGGCGAGACGATCACATTGATCTCGCCCTGGATTCCCTTCGTGCTGATTTACGTGGTGCTGACGGTGGTTGTGTTTCTGATGGCCGTCAGACGCGTCAAAAAGATACAAGAGTAGAAGGGCAGGGTGGCGGCTGAGGTCGCTCAACAGCTGACGATGAACATCACGGCAATCTCTCATACTTCGGTTCACCTGACGCGCCAGACCATACGCTGGGATCGGCGTCTGCGGCTGGTGCGCAGCCTGCTGTTGGGGCCGCGTGCGATCATTGCCGGGCTGGTCATCGGTGTGATTATCGCGGCGGTGGCGCGGATGCGTCCCTGGCTGCTTCCGGCTGAAGTTGCACTGCTGACGGCGGGCATCACTGGAGCCAGCCTGGCGATCACCCTGGCGCTGGTCTGGCTGTGGCCACACCCCGTGATGCAGGCAGCACGCTATTTCGATTACCGCTTTGACCTGAAAGAACGGGTCAGCACGGCGCTGGAACTGGCAGCGGGTATCTTGCCCTATTCTCAAGAATTGGGCGATCGCCAGCTTGACGATGCGATTACGGCGGCTAACAGGGTCCGCCTGGAAGCGGTGCTGCCGCTTCGGATGCGAATTAGCGACATAGTGATCGGGCTGGTGCTGTTTGTGGTGCTGCTTGTGCTGCTGCTGACCGGTAACCCCCAAGCCGATCAGCTCATGGCTCAGCGCGAACTCCAGGCGGCGATCGACGATCAAACGGCGGCTTTGGACGATGCCATCGAACGCATCGAACAGAACGCCGCTTTGAGTGAAGAAGAACAGGCTGCGCTTACCGAGGCGCTGCGCGAGGCGCGAGAAGTCCTGGCCCAGGAAGGTATTTCGCAAGAAGAAGCGGTCGCGGCCCTGGCCCAGGCAGCCCAACAGCTCCAGGCGGCGGCAGGTGGTATGCTGCCGGATCAGGCATCTGCCTATTGTGATGCGGCGGCGCAGATGGCCGAGTCGGAGATGGGGGCAGAACTGGCACAGGCGTTCAACAAGCCCAACCTGAACGAAGCCGCGTCCGCGGCTCAAGAGATGGCCGAAAAACTGCCCCAGCAAGAGATGTCGGAGCAGGACCGCGAACAACTGGCTGAGCAGCTAGAACGGACGGCGGACTCTTTGGAATCGGTCAACCCGGCAGTGGCTCAGAAACTGCGCGAGGCTGCAGAAGCACTGCGTCGGGGAGATATGCAGGCTGCTCAGCGAGCGTTACAGGAAGCCGCCGAGATGATGCGCCGCCAGCAGGAACAGCTTCAGAATTCACCCTTAGCGCAAAGCGCCGCAGAAGCTCAGCAGCAGCTTCGTCAGGGGCAGCAGCAAATTGCACAGGCCGGGCAGCACTCGGCTGCATCTCAGCAGTCCCAGCAGTCTCAACAGCAGCAGTCGGCCCAATCTGTGCCATCAACGGGTGAGCCGCAGGATCAGGCGAACCAACCGGGGCAGCAGCAGTCACAGAGTGGCCAGGCTGAGCCGGGCCAGCAATCGCAGCAGGGGCAGCCTCAGGATGCCAGCCAGGGCCAACCCCAGGGAGGCCAGGGCCAGGGCGAACAGGGCCAAGCCGGCAGCCAGCCCAGCGACCAGGCGGTTATCGGTGAACAAGGCGGCGATTCCGGCAGCGAAAGCCAGCAGGCTGGCCAGGGGGGTGAGAGCGCTGTTCAGTCATTGAGCCAGGGCCAGAATTCCCAGCCGGGCGATTCGGGATCGGCCAGTGTGGGGCAGGGCGAGGGAGGTTCAGGGACGGATACTGTCATCGGTCAGCAGGGCGAAATGGGCGACACCTCCACCGGCCCGACCGGCGATGATTCGCCGCTCTACCAATACCAGGCGCAGAACCCTTCATTCAACCTGGGGGGGCAGAGCAACGCCCAGGTCGATATCGGCGGGCAGGCCAGCCAGGCGCAGGGTGCGCCCATTCGCGAAGGTGAATTCGGCCCCAATCCTCAGGGCCAATCCACTTTGTCGTATTCGGGCGTGTTGAGCAATTATATGGGCACGGTGAACAGGGCGCTTGAAAGCGGGCGTATTCCCCTGGATCAACGTGATGTGATTCACGACTATTTTTCATCGCTGCAACGGTAGCTCTTGGGCCTTTGAACTGGCTGATTGACAGCCAGAATGATCATCGGATAAGGATGACCGTGAACAACACTATACGGTGGGCCACAAAGCTCTTGTTGCTGGGGTTGGTGATCGGTTTGACCGGATGCATTCAACCCGATGCCACTCCAACTGCCACCTTTTCACCCGGCGTGGTAAATCCTCCAGCCGTTGTGTCCTCGCCGCCTCCAGCGATGATCCCGCCTACTGCCGCGCCGATCGGTGATGTGGCGTTGGTGACACAACTCATCTATGCTCGCGGAGATACTCCGGCGAATCTGGTCGTGTGGTACGACTCACCGCTGGGGCCGGACCGGCTGCAGGCGTTTTCGTACACCAACCAGAATGGAGCAAAATGCGCGGGATTTTTGCTGCTGGCCTTCCCCGGTGGGATTCGCCAGCCGCAAAACGACAACGGCGCGAAGGGATGCGAGGCCCAGACCGGGCAGAACGCCTTGGTGGGCAGTTCGGTGATCGTAACCAGCGACGGTCAGCCCCATACAATCGTCGTGGGGCGTGTCGTTGACCCGGCAGTCACGGCGCTGGCTGCCCAGTTCAGTGATGGGACGACGGAGACGGCCAACCCGATTGATGGCGGTTTTCTTATGGTCAAAGCCGGGCTGGCCCAGGTGATTAACGTCACGGCCATTGATATTCTGAGCAACACTGTGATCCTTAGCCTGCCTGTAGTACCTGTTGGATAGCACCTGCTGACCTTGTGACTGCCGGAGAGTTCACCGACTTTTGATTGTGCCTGCTTGGGCAAGGACAACACTCATGAGCAATGCTGCATCACATGAAATGATCACTGTGGACGAATTCCACCAGACTGCCCAGGCGATTTTGGGCGAGGTAGGCAAGGTCATCGTGGGCCAGGATATCGTGGTCCGGCAGGTGTTGATCTGCATCATTGCGGGAGGACACGCTTTGCTGGAAGGCGTGCCAGGGTTGGGGAAAACCATGTTGATCCGCACCCTGGCAGATGTGCTGGACCTCAAATTTTCGCGCATCCAGTTTACGCCTGACCTGATGCCCGCCGACATCGTGGGCACGAATATTATGGAAGAGCGCGAAGACGGGCGGCGATACTTCCGGTTCGAGGCCGGACCAGTGTTCGCCAACCTGGTGCTGGCGGATGAGATTAACCGCGCCACTCCGAAGACACAGTCGGCACTGTTGGAAGCCATGCAGGAAAAAACTGTGACGGTTGCCAACGAGCGATACCAGCTAAATCCACCGTTTTTTGTGCTGGCCACCCAGAACCCGTTGGAAATGGAGGGGACGTACCCGTTACCCGAAGCGCAGCTTGACCGTTTCCTGTTCAAGATCGATGTGATGTTCCCTTCGGTTGATGAACTGGTGGACATTGTCGGGCGCACGACAGGTACTGCTGTGCCCTATGCAGAGAAGGTTGCAACGGGGAATCGTGTTCTGGCAATGAGCGAGCTTGCGCGCGGGGTGGCGGTGCCGTCACATGTCAGTCAGTACATCGCCGAACTGGTGATTGCCACGCATCCTGAAAGCGATCCTGACCCGGACAGTATGATCCGCCAGTTTGTACGGTATGGCGCGAGTCCGCGCGGGGCGCAGGCGATAGTGCTGGGGGCGAAGGTCAATGCACTGCTCGATGGCCGCTACAATGTCGCCTTCGATGATGTGCGCGCGGTGGCTCCGGCAGCTTTGCGCCACCGGTTGCTGCTCAATTTTGAGGGGCAGGCCGAGGGTATTCATCCCGACACCTTGATTGGCGATCTCTTGGGACGCCTGCCGGTCCCTGTAGGAGTATAAGCACATGTCGGCATTGGTAGACCTTACCCAACGTATAATGCGCGAGCCGTCGCCTGATGTGTTGTGGGGGCTGCAGCCCATTTTGCTGGCGGTTGGTACACCGGAAGCCGAAGCTGCACGCCAGTTAGCCGGCGAGTTTTACGCTTATCTCAGTCAGGTGCGCAGCAAGCTTACCTCAAAAGGGTATAGTTCACTGGCGGCAACACTGGCGGCGGGCGCGGTGGGGACTCTCTCGTTGCAGGAGTTCATGGAATCGCTTGCAGACGACCGGCACAAGACGATTGTCAGCTTGTTGGGAGGTGGGCTGGCTTCGTCATTTGAACTACTGTCCACCTTCCAGCACGTCAAAGCGTGGGAGACCGAGTTTTCGCTTGAGCATGACTCGGCAGTATGGACGCTCTATGGTGAATGGTGGCGTGTCTCTTGCGAGACGCAGCCGGGACTCCCGGCACAAGAGCGCGCCGGGTTAATCGATCACCTGCTGGCTCCCGTGCGCGATCCGCAAACGCCCAGCCAGACACGGATGCTGCTGGTGATCGGCCTGTACCAGATGCTGATGCTGATCCGGTTAGCTCCGTTGCTGCTGGCCGAAGCGGGCAAAGCGCAGCCATAGGTGCAGGGCGCATGGCCGAGCGAATCTTCGACGAAAAGACTCTGCGTAAGCTTGAGCAGCTGACCATCATTGCCAACAAAATCCGCGCTGGTGCGATAAAGGGTGAGCGACGCTCATCGCGGCGTGGGACCAGTATTGAGTTTGCCGACTATCGTACTTATGTGCGCGGCGATGATCTGCGGCGCGTGGACTGGAACATCTACGCGCGTTTGCAGCGCCCATTTATCAAGCTGTTAGAGGATGAAGAGGATCTGGCCCTATACCTGCTGCTAGATGGGTCGGCAAGCATGGACTGGCCCCGCAGCGGCGAACGGGATGTGCACAAGTTCCTCTATGCGCGTCGCCTGGTGGCCGGGTTAGGTTATATCGGCCTGGGAACGGGCGATCAGCTCACCGTGGCGGCGCTGCGCGGCGATGCCATCGTGCGGTGGGGACCGCTGCGTGGGCGTGGGCATACGCTGAACCTGCTGCACTGGTTGGAAGATCAATATACGCGCGGGCAGATCGAGTTTAACGAGGCACTGCGTTTATTTGCCAACCGCACGCCGCGCCCTGGCGTGGTGATCGTCATTTCGGATTTGATGTCACCTGAAGGCGTGGAAGATGGTTTGCGGGCGCTGCAAGGGCGCGGTCATGAGGTGACCGTGATTCAGGTGCTTTCGCCAGATGAGGTCAGCCCGGAGTTAACCGGCGATCTCAAGTTGATCGATGTGGAGACCGGTATCCCTCAGGAAGTCACCATTGACGCCACCATGCGCGACCTCTATTTGCAGCGGTTGCAGGCATGGCAGGGTGAGATCGGCGCGTACTGCGTCCGGCGCGGGATTCACTATTTGCCCATCGCGACCAGCCTGCCCTGGGAACAGGTGATTCTGGCCGAACTTCGTCGTGCTAACGTAGTTCGCTGATGGCTGCCGTGTCTTCTCGTCGCGTTTCTTCCTCTGCCCTGGTTATCTTGGCCGCGATTTTTATCGGTGCTTTTGGGCTGCGTGTGTGGGATTTGAACGCGCCGAGTATATGGCATGACGAAGCATGGTCGATTCGCGCTGTGCGCGATCCGGTCAACACCCCCGACGACAAAACTCCGGCATTGTATTATGCTCTGGTGCACATCCTGTGGCTGGGAGCAGGCGAGACTCCGCTCGCGCTGCGTTACGGATCGGTGCTGCTCGACCTGATCACCATCGGGCTGGCGGTGCGGCTGATGCAGCGTTGGGCGAGCCGTGATGCCGGGCTGTTGGCGGCGTTTCTGTTCGCCCTGTCGCCGCTGCTGTGGGCCTATGCACGCGAAGTCCGAGCCTATGTGGCCGTGCCGCTGCTGGTGATCGTGCTGCTCGATCTCATCGACCGTTTGTTGGCGAACTCTAAGCCTTTTCCCTGGCGTATCTGGGGCACACTATTGGCGGCGGAACTGGCTCTGCTATATACCCACAACCTGAGTGTGCCGGTTGTGGCATGGTTGAACGCGGTAGCAGGTGGGGTGTGGATATGGCAGCGGCAGTGGCGCGCGCTGATGATCTGGGGAATGGGCCAGGCTGCCTTGTTGATCGCTTACCTTCCCTGGCTGCTGAGCCAGGCTCCTAGCGGAACACCGCTTAATACACCCCCTGCGCTCAATCTGGCTCTGGCGTGGGATATCTGGCAGAGTTTTTTTGCTCCGGTTCCGGCCCAGTTGGGTCAGGAGACTGCGCTGGTCATCGCCAGCGCCGTGTTTGGAGGCGTGTTTGCAGTCAGCATCGTGGTAATCGTCGCCGCACGCTTTGATAGGCGGGCACTGCTGCTCGTTTCGCAGATTGTGCTGCTGCCTGTGCTGGTGGTGATCCAGCTTCATATTGCTCATATTGATTTTCACCCGCGCTACTTTATCCCCGTACTACCCGCCGTGCTGCTGGTGATCGTGATGGCGGTATACCGCTTGCCACATGGCACAAGATTACACCGCGTGGCAGCCCCATTGGTGCTGGCGGGCGCGTGTGCGGCAGCAGCAGCAAGCTTCACCAGTTTGCTGACGAAGGCACAATACCAACACGATGATTTTCGCGCAGTAGCCGAATATTACGCCACGCTGCCGCCAGAGGCTATCATCGTGGTTCCCTATGGTTGGGAACCTGCCCTGGAAGTCTACTATGTGGAGAAACTGAATATTCGCGCGCGGGTGGTCGGGATCGATCTGCACAGCACGTTGGACGAGGCCGTCGAAGCGCTCAATGCCGCTCTGGCCGGGCGCGATGGGCCGATTCATGTCGAGCTACTGACATGGTTTCAACTGCCTGCCGACTGGCGCGGTATGTATTCGTGTATGCTTGGCGCAGCCGGGCGACCTGATTCAGCGCTGACAGTCTATGGAATCACCACCCAGGCTTATACCCTTGAGGGGCCGG
This sequence comes from Anaerolineae bacterium, assembly GCA_034429275.1. GTDB lineage: Bacteria > Chloroflexota > Anaerolineae > Aggregatilineales > Aggregatilineaceae > DAOUFU01. Next base: position 24,146 of record DAOUFU010000034.1, read on the forward strand.
TAGTATGGCAGGAGTCACCTGCGCCTGAGGCCGAGTATGGGGTGGTTGGGCTGGAAGGGCCGGTACGTGTAGTCGGGAAGGCCACGGTGTGCGTCAGCACGCGGTGGACTCTTCACCGGGCAACAAAGGACGATTGGCGAGTAGTGGCGCGGCTGGTGGCCGACGATCTCGCCGGGTGGGAGATCGCGCGCGGAGACGCCGATATGCGCAGCGTCGAGCAGGTCCCGACTTCTGACCTTGAACCGGGCGACCAGGCGGAGGCATTCGTGCTGTTGGAGTTCCCTGAAGGTTCGCCGCCCGGCCAGTATGCCGTGCGACTGGGTGTATACAGCGCCGGGCAGCCGAGCGGCCTGGACCGGCTGGTGAACGGTGTGCCCGCGGGTCGCAGCCTGCCCTTGACTGCCATCACGCTGGATCGTCCGGTTACGCGAGGGGGCGCGCTGCTGGAGAACATTCCTTCGCGTCTGGATCAAGAGATCGTGGAGGGTGTCACTCTGGTTGGGCACGACGCTCAGTCGGGGACGCTCGCTCCTGGTCAGGAACTACGTACAACCCTGTTCTGGCAGGTTGATTCGCCGGGAGATACCTGGGCGATGGCGCGCCTGGTGTTGGCCGGTGATTCGTGGGAGATCGCGCAGCCCATCGCGGCCTATGCGCCCTACAGCCAGGACTGGCACCTGTTCCGTGTGCCACCGGAGGCCGCCGGAAATGCGACTCTTGCGCTTGTTCAGACGACGGGAGACGCGATCGAGCTGGCTGATTACGCGCTTGTACCCACCGATCACCTGTTCGCGCAGCCCGCGTTTGATGTGCCTGTAGGTGCTGTGTTTGGTGACCTTGCGGCGCTGGTGGGGTTCAGCGCTGGGCCGGTGACGCTCTCCCCAGATGAATCGCTGCGCCTCACGCTGGTGTGGCAGGCGCAGGGCACCGGCGCAGAATCTTACCGGGTCTTCACTCATTTGCTGGATGCCGATAGCCGCGTGATTGCCCAGCACGATGGTTACCCGGTCAATGGTGAGCGCTTGACAACCGGTTGGGTGGTGGGGGAATATGTGGTGGACACACACGACCTGACCTTTTTGCCCGAAGGTCGGGCCTATCGAGGCCCGGCGCGGCTGGAGGTGGGTCTGTACAATCCTGATACAGGGTATCGTGTCCCGGTAGCCGGCGGAGCCGATCATGTTCTGCTGCCGCTAGAGATCACGGTGCAATAGCTTATGTCCTTTTTGACTCCTCTGGCGCTGGCATTGGGCGCGCTGGCCATTCCGATCCTGCTGCTGTATATGTTGCGGCTGCGGCGGGAGGAAATGCCGGTATCCAGCACGTTTCTGTGGCAGCAGCTTTTGCGCGATCGCGAAGCGAACGCGCCCTGGCAGCGGTTGCGGCTGAGTTGGCTGCTTCTGCTGCAGCTGCTGATCCTGGCTGCGCTGGTGATGGCCCTGGCGCGTCCATTCACCAAGGTGAGCACTATCACCACCGGGCGAATCGTGCTGCTGCTGGATGCTTCGGCCAGCATGAAGGCAACCGATGTCAGCCCCAACCGATTTGCTGCGGCGCGCGAAGTTGCCCTCGAAATTGTCGATACACTAGGGTCGGATGATACCATGACGGTCATCCGCGTGGCCGATGTGCCCGAAGTGTTGGCAGCGGCTTCTCGCGACAAGGTGGTGCTACGCCGGGCGATTCAGTCGGCAGAGGTGGGCGACATCAGCGCCGATTGGACGGCGGCCCTCACGCTGGCAGCGGCGGGTGGGGTTGGTGTGGATGAACTGAAAGTGGTGATTGTAAGCGACGGCGGTTTGCCCGACAATCTGCCTGCCGTGCCCGGTGATGTGCGGTTTATCCCGGTCGGGCAGGAATCGAGCAATATCGCCATCAGCGCATTGGCGACATCGGCGCTGCCGGGCCGCCTGCCTCAGCTGTTCATCAGCGTCAGCAATTATGGCGATCAAGATCAGCCAGTGATTGTTTCCGGCTATTTGAACGGCGGCGATGTGATCGAGTGGGCGTTCAATTATACGATCCCGGCCAATGGCTACCGCGACATTACGACCATTGAGCTGCCGGAGAATTTCGAAACACTGCGGGTACAGCTGACCACTCCCAGTACTGCCACAGAGCCGGATTACCTGGCGGCGGATAATGCCGCGTATACCGTACGAGATCGATCGGGAGCAGGCCGGGTGCTGCTGGTCACTACCGATAACCTGTACCTGGAGCAAATCTTCCGCAGCTTGCCTGGCGTGGAGTTGTTCACGCTCGACCCAGAGGCGCGGCTGACAGCGGAAGATGACTTCGACCTGGTCGTGCTGGATGGTGTCGTGCCGGTGTCTTTGCCAGACAGCGACTTGCTGTTCGTCAATCCGCCGCTCAGCACATCATTTTTCACCCTGGGTGAGGCAGTTCAGGGTGTGCGCGTTGTGACGACTCACCCGGAAGATTTGCGGGCGCGCAACCTCGATCCCTTTGTGAACTCGCTCAATCTGGTGAATTATACCCGGTTGGAGAATATTCCCTGGGCGACCGTGCTGTTGAGCGCCGATGGCAACGCGCTGGTCGCTGCCGGTGAGGTCGATGACCGGCAGGTGGCCATCCTGCCCTTTGATGTGCGTTTTCCGAATACCGATCTGGTGCTGCAGCCCGCCTGGCCGATCTTGATGGATGAATTGGTGAAGTGGTTCTCGCCACCACGCGTAACGGATGTTACCAAGAGTGTTCCGCCAGGCAGCCCGGTCCGTGTGCGCTTCAGCGATGGCGCCGAAGATGCCGTGATTACGCTGCCGGGGGGCAGTCAACAGGTGCTCCAGCCACGGGGCACCGAAGCCGTCTTTGCTGATACCCGGCATCCTGGATTCTACCGTGTGGATTTGCGCAAAGATGGCCGTACCGTGCGTTCCGAAGAGTTTGCCGTGAACCTGTTTGATCCTCGTGAGAGCCGGATCGCTCCCGAAGACAGCCTGCGTGTGGGGACGGTCGAGGTCGGACGAGATGCACGGCAAGAAACCGGACGGCGCGAGTTCTGGCATTGGATTGTGGTGTTGGGGCTGCTTATCCTGATGGTGGAATGGTGGCTCTACCATCGATCGGTGCGGCGAATTCCGCGAGCGGCACTGGCCAAACCAAAATCTCTGGCTGCTTCCCGGTCGCAGACTGCGCTCGCAGTCAAGAGTCGTTGGGCGGCCCTGGGGCAGCGCCTGCGCAGGCGGCGTGTGCGCCGTCCAGTACGAACCACAGCGAAGACGCGCTGAAGTTGGGTAGATTGAGGCGATAGAACAATGAGTTTTTCCAATCCTGTCGCTTTACTGCTGCTGCCGGTGCTGCTGGTTGCCCTGGCGTTCATCGGGTGGCCGCGCCTGGCCTATCGCCGACGCCGCGACTCGGTTAGTCTGGTGATCCGGTCTGTGCTGGTGACTTTGCTCGTGTTGGGCCTGGCGGGCATTCAGATGACGCTCGCCGCAGACAAGCTGGCCGTTGTGTTCCTGATCGATGCATCGGACAGTGTGTCTCCGGCACTACAAAGCCAGGCAGTCGAATATGTGCGCACTGCCGCTGACGCGATGGGGCCGCAGGATTACGCGGCGGTGGTGGTCTTTGGGGCGGATGCGCTGGTCGAAATTCCGATCACCCAACAGCTCGAACTGGTCCAGATCGGCTCGAACCCGGTACGGCTCAATACCGACCTGGCGGAGGCGATCCGGTTGGGGTTGGCGCTGTTCCCGGCGGATACGGCCAAACGTATGGTCGTGCTCAGCGATGGGCGGCAGACGGTGGGTGATGCGGTTGAGGTGGCACGGCTTGCTGCCGCGACCGATGTGCAGATCGACTATGTGTATCTCGGTGTAGAGGGTCAGGATCAGCAGGCGCTGGGGCCGGAGATGATGATCTCCGACGTGCACGTGCCCAGCACAGTGAACGAAGGCGAAACGTTCAAGCTGACGGTGACGCTCGAAGCCAACCGCCGGAACAGTGCTGCCGAACTGCGTGTCCTTTCCGCTGGTCAGGTGATCGCCCGGCGTGAGGTTGAGCTTCAGCCAGGCCAGACCAATGTGATCTTTGAGGTGCAGGCCCCTACGGCAGGGCCGCTCGATCTCAGCGTGGTGTTGGAACCTCGCAGCGCAGACGGGTTTTACCAGAATAACCAGCTTGCTGCTTTTACACAGGTCACCGGACCGCCACGTGTACTGCTGATCACCAGCGAAGCGCGCGAGGTAGAGGCGCTCTCTGCCGCGCTGGAGGAATCCGGCCTCGTGATTGATGTACGCGGGCCAAATGAGCTGCCCATCGGGCTTGCGCCGCTAAGCCGGTACAATTCGATCGTGCTGGCGAACGTCGCGGCAACCGAGATGTCGGCGCGGCGGTTGGATTATCTGCAGGCTTACGTGCGCGATCTCGGCGGTGGTTTGCTGGTGTTGGCCGGTCCGAATAGCTATGGGGTGGGTGGGTATTTCAAAACCCCGCTTGAGGAAACTCTGCCGGTTGAAATGCGCATCAAGGACCGAGAGCGCGTGCCCCGGCTGACCATGTTGTTTGTGATCGACCGGTCCGGCAGTATGCAGATGTCGTCAACGGGCGGTGTGACCAATCTCGAACTGGCAAAAGAGGCGACGATTCGCTCGTTTGACCTGCTCGATTATGAGGACCGCGTAGGCGTGATGTCGTTTGACATGAGTGCATACTACGTGCTGCCGATCCAGACCGTTGAAACGGATGCCAACCGCGAAATGATGCGGATGCAAGTGGGCACACTGCGACCGGGCGGCGGTACCAACATCCGGCAGGCGATTCTTCATGCCGATGAGCAGTTGCGCGGCGATCCCTCGGACCTCAAGCACATTATCCTGCTGACCGATGGCGGCGCGGATCAAACGGGCATTGTGGCAGCGGTGGACCGGATGTATGAGAACTACGGTATCACTACGTCGGTGGTAGCCGTGGGGCCAACTGTCGACAATGAAAACTTTCTGCGAGACCTGGCCGACGCCGGACGAGGGCAGTTTCACCTGGCTACCGATATCTCGACCATCCCGGCGATTTTCACCTCGGAAACACTGCTGGCCACGCGCGCTTATATCTCTGAAGAGGAATTTTTCCCGACGCTGGCCATGCGCCACCCGATTCTCAGCGGGATCGACAGCCTGCCTTCACTGAAAGGGTATATTGCAACGACCGCCAAAGAAACCGCTTCGGTCATTTTGCGCGGCCCGTTCGAGGACCCTATTCTGGCAGCGTGGCAGTATGGACTGGGAAAAGCAGTCGCGTTTACTTCCGATGCATCATCACGCTGGGGAGCGAACTGGGTCACCTGGCCGGGCTATGCAGCATTCTGGAGCCAGGCAGTCCGGTGGACGATCACCGAAGATACGGCCAACCAGGTAGAAGCGCGGGTGACAGAGCGCGGTGAGCAAGCTTATTTGACAGTCGATGTACGCGATACTGAGGGGGACTACCTGAATGGTTTGCAGCTAGAAGCCGCCGTCATCAGCGCGCAGTTGGATGCCCTCACACTCAGGTTACAGCAGGTGGCGCCTGGGCGTTATGAGGCTGCCTTCACTCCCCAGCGCGAGGGAGCTTATTTCATCACAATCGCTGGCAGTTCTCCGGCTGATGCAGCGGTTTTCCAGCCGCAGAGCATCACCCATACCACCGGTTGGGTTTTGAGTTATTCGGCAGAGTACCGGCTCGATGTGATGGGCGATCAAGGCGATGAATCGGAGCTGCTGCTGGCCCAGATCGCGGCGGTGACCGGCGGCGAGTCGCTGCGTGACAGCCCCGATCGTGCATTTTTGCATAACTTGAACCAGGAACGAGCTTCCCAGCCGATCTGGCCTTATCTTGTGCTGGCCGGGCTGTTGCTGCTGCCGTTTGATATCGCCATGCGTCGACTGGTGATCACCGCGCGCGATGTTGAGGTCCTCCGCGCGACCGTTGCGCGATGGATGGGCAGCGGCGACATGGCAGCAGAGGGACAGACATCTGGACGGATGGGGCGCTTGATGGATGCCAAAGATCGGGCGCGCAGCGTTTTACCCAACGATTCGCCCTCGCAGACGGGAGAGAGACCGGCCTGGAACGAGCTGCCACGCCCGGCAGTCCCCGGCACGACACGGCGCGCAGAGAAGCCCTTACCGTCCCGTTCAGCACAATCGCCAGCTCCACCTGCTGAAGGAACGCTGGCATCACGGCTGCTCAAGAGCCGCCGAGAGAGCCAGGACGACGATCGCCCGGAGCACTGATGGTTTTTCGACGATTTGCACATTCACCCACCCAGGGCAGGGCGTTTTATGTCGCCCTCGCAGCAGCTATTACCACACTATCCTGTACTCTGAGCGTTGGCCACACAGCGTCGGACCGCAGCCCGTCTGCGCCGCCCCAGGAAAATGGGTGGCGACTCATTGCGCCAGGGATCGAACGCCGCGATATGTCGGTCGCTCTTGGTCGAGTGGCGACCCGTGCAATAGCACTGCGATTTGATCCCACCCTGGTAACCTTCCGGGTCCATTACAGTCCTGGTGCACCACGCAGCCAGGAAGAATGGCGCGCCGAGCTTCCACAGGCAGCAGCGATCATCAACGGCGGGCTGTTTGATGAGGCAGATCGCGCGCTGGGCCTGGTGGTCGCGGCGGGGCAAAGTTATGGCCGCAGCTTTATCGGGTTTGGTGGAATGTTCCAGGTGGGATGGGATGGCGTGCGTGTGCGCTCATTGGTGAACGAACCTTACCAGGGTGAACCTGTGTTAGAAGCGGTGCAGTCATTCCCCATGTTGGTGGAAGCGGGAGGCATTCAAGCGCCGCAGGGAGAGGGATTTGACCAGCGCTCGCGTCGGACGGCCATCGCACAGGATCGCGCCGGAAAGATTGTGGTAGTCGTCTTCTATGATGGGCTGGTGTCGCTTGCAGAGCTTCAGAACTGGCTGATCGCAAGCGATCTGGATATATGGATTGCTGTGGCGCTGGATGGGGGGCGGTCTACCGGCCTGGATGTACTGACTTCTGAATATCGCGAGAGTTATCCTTCGTGGTCGCGTTTACCTGCCGTGATCGCCGTCTACGTGCCGCCGGGCGTAGAATGAGGTATGCTTGGCGTCTGTCGATCCTGGTTATGCGGCAGTTTGCCGTTGAGAGAACAGTATGAGTGAAGCAGCACGCACGGCTATTCCAACCTATATTTTGACACCGGAGGGCCTTTCTCCTACTCCGTACCAGGTGTATTCGTTGAGCGAGGCGGTCGCCTTCGAGCCTTCTGGGGTGTACACGGTGGCGCGGACGTTTCATGGCAACCATGCGCTTCTGCTGGATGCACACCTGGACCGATTGGAACAATCCGCCCGGTTAGTCGATATTCCACTGAAGCTGGACCGCGCTTATCTGCGGAGGGCGCTGCGCACCCTGCTCGACCAGGCGGGGTACCCGGATGCCAAGTTCCGGATCACCGTGCCGCGCGAGCATCCGGATCATTTTTATCTCAGCCTGGAGCCGTTTGTCCCGGTTCCAGAGGAAGTTCAGCGCGACGGCGCGCATCTGGCAACTATTCCTATGGTGCGGCCCAACCCCGTCGCCAAGACGACGGACTGGATGATCACCCGGCGTCCGGCCCAACAGGAACTTCCTCCCGGCTGTTATGAGGGCCTGCTGGTGGGTGCGGATGGTACTTTGCTAGAGGGCTTATCCAGCAATTTCTACGGTCTGCTTGATGGTGTGCTTTACACGGCAGGTTCAGGTGTGCTTGAGGGAATCACACGACGAGCCATCGTGGAGATCGTCAAGGATATCGTTCCATTGCAGATGCAGCCAATTCGGCTGGCAGATGTGCCGCGCCTGAGTGAGGCCATGTTGACAAGCAGTGGTCGCGGCGTAGTGCCTGTAACACGCATTGACGGCCAGCCCATCGGTGATGGAAAGGTTGGGCCGGTGGTGACTGAAATTCGGCGGCAGTACGATGCCTGGACCGAAGCGCACCTTGAACCGATTTAGTCAAGCGATTGATCGGGATGATTTGACAAAATCTCCCGCTCAGTCTCCCAATAGGGTTGTGCGCCCAACTGACGGCGTAGCGCTGCCAATCGCGGATAACCATCGGCATATTCGGCTGCCCATTCCTGTGCAAAATTCCCCCGGCGAATGGAATCGAGCACCGTTTCCATCTGGCGCTTCATCTTGACTTCGCGGAAGCGCTCAATACGCGAGAGGGTGCCATACTGTGCCGTTTTGGACAGCAGATCGAAAGTGGGCAGCAATCCTCTGACAGCCCATTGGGTGGTGAGATAGCCCAATTCGCCGGAGAGATACAGGCTCATTGCCACCGCGTCAGGGGGGAACCCTTCACGATTGAGCACTTCGAAGGCCGTTTGCAGGATGGCGTGGAAGGCAGGTAGTAGAGCCTGTTGGGTGAACAGGTCAAGCTCGGCTTCTTGTTGAAACGTGAGTTCCAGCGCACCTTTGTGCAGCGCACCCAGTGCCTTAGCGACTGCCAGCACCCGCGCCCACGCCTGGCCCGAAGCATCCTGGGCGACGGCAACAAAGCTGGGGAACCCGGTTCCCCCCACATACCCATCACGAACCCCCTGGCCCAACGTTTGTGGGGCGATGAGCACTACATCCACAAACGGTGGGGGTTCGATGAAGCCAAACGCAATGTTGTAACCTGAGGCAAAAACGAGCATATCTCCAGGACGAAGGCCGGGAGCAATATCGTTCAGATAGACCTGGGCGGCGATTTCGTCGGGTAGCATGATGAGCAAAATGTTTGCCTGGTTCGCGGCTTGGGCAATCGGGCGGACCTCAAAACCATCGCGATAGGCCGTCTGGGCATACTCGTCTTCCTGGTTGCCCACCAGGATCGGGAAGGCGCTGTCGCGTAGATTGAGAGCGAATGCGCGCCCCACGTTGCCATAGCCCAGGATGCCGATGGTTTTGTCCATCAACAGGCCAAGATCAGCATCGGAATCGCGGTAGATCACGGGCATGTCAGTTTTTCCTTTGGTTAGAGAGGTGCCTGATTGTAGCTGACTCACTCTGGTTGGTACGTCATTCTACGGCGAATGACCGTCTATGACCAGGGTAGGCCATGCCCAGGGGGTGATGAATGGTAGAGGGCGAAGGGACAAATGCAGCGTATAATACAGCATCAGGACAGCGACGATGCAAAAGCTGACCGCAACCCGCGCCATGTGGATTGCGTATTACCCGATAGTAGGGTTAGCGAACCATAGGCGAGAGATTTCGCCAGGGGTGTGCAGACGTTGCGACCGGCGGCAGTCATTGGGGGATGGTGCTGATCGGCAGTGCAGCGAGAGAAAGTGTCACCAGGTAGGGGTAACGTGAGTCAAGAATTCGACGACGCGCTGTTGGTGAAGCAGACGTTGGGCGGCGATCAACAGGCATTTGGCGAGCTAGTCCAACATTATGAGCGCGATGTGTTCAACCTGGCCTATCGCATGTTGAACAATCGGGGCGAGGCTGAAGACGCCGCTCAGGAAGCCTTTCTGCGCGCCTATACCAACCTGGATCGTTACGATAGAGAACGCTCTTTTAAAACCTGGCTGCTGTCGATCACATCTAATCATTGTATCGACCGTTTGCGCCGCCGCCGGCTGACCTGGCTTTCGCTGGACGAACCCCTTCCACCGCATCCTGCGCTGACCAGCGATATCCCCGGCCCTGAAGACGCGATGCTCACTAATGAGCGAAATGCTGTGGTCCAGGCCATGCTCGAAGAACTTAGTCCGGATTACAGACTGGCTGTTGTGCTGCGATACTGGTACGACCTGTCGTATGCCGAGATCGCAGAGATGCTTGACACGACGGAAAGCGCCATCAAGAGTCGCCTGTTTCGGGCGCGCCAGGCGCTTGCCAGCCAGCTGGATAATAGAGCGATCGCTTTGCTCAACACCGATCCTGAAATGGAAGGTTCGCGATGACGTTCGACAATTCCAGGCATTCATCATCACAGGAACAACGCGATCCCGAAGATACGCTGGAGCAGGGCCATCTGGAAGAGCAAATGGCTGCGCTTCACGCACGTTTGTCGGAGTCTGAACAGTCCGACGAGCAGGCCCAGTCTGCCGAGCAGGTGGAACGTTTGCTGCGCCAGACACCGCTTGTCGCGCCGTTGCCCGGTTTTGCCGAGCGGGTGATGGCGGCAATTGCGGCCCTGCCGCTCCCGGCGTATGTCCGGCGCGACCTGAGCGTTGGCCTTGCGTTGGGATTGTTGGCGGTGATGATGCTGACGGTGCCCCTGCTGGCGGTATTGTTTGTGCTGTTAGTTACGTCTGCGACTAGCCCGGCAGCCTGGGGAAACATGCTGCGTGGGGCGATGGATGCAGCGAGCGCGGTCGGTGGACTGCTGCTCGATGCAGGTGACGAGGTTCAGGCTTTGGTATCGGGGACGCCAGTTGTGCCCGCGCTGCTGGCGATTACTATCCCCCTAGTCGCGGTGTGGGGTTGGGCATTGTGGCAGTTTTGGGGAAAAGGGCATATCTCACTCAAGCAGTGAGACGAGCGAGCCTGAAAAAACCAATGTGGAGATTGCGCGATTATGAGTGATGCCGCCCACCCGGCCCGGCGCTGGGTAGTCCTGATGAGCCTCATGGTGCTGCTGGCCCTGGCGCTTTCTGCCTGTTCTGCGGCAGAAGATGGCGCGCGCGCGATCAGCCTGAAGCGGACGTTTACGTTGACAGAGGGTCAGCTGCGGACCGGTAATCAGGTGATCTGGGCGGACAAGATCACCCTAGCGGCTGAGTCACGCATTGAAGGGGACGCAACCCTGATCGGTGACTCGGTGGTCGTCATGGGGGCTATCGCAGGCGATACGATTGTGGTGGCCGATAAGCTTGTGATCGGTCCGAATGCCACTATTGCCGGAAATGTGAATGTCTGTGCAGGCGTCTTTGAACGCAGCGACAGCGCCCAGGTGGGCGGCCGCCTGAAGGAAGAATGCGCAAAATCGCGGCGGGTGAGTGTGGTCAACCTGGTTGAGAGCGGCTGGGAGAGTTGGCGTCACAGCTGGTTTTTCCGGCTGTCGAGCCTGGTGATCGGCTCATTGTTCTTCGGAGCAATAGCCGCGCTGGGCACAATCGTGCTGCCCGAACCCCTCCGCCACATGTCGGCTTCGATTCATCAGGCACCATTCAAAACGGCTGGTGTCGGACTGCTAACTCTGTTGGTCGCGTTCGGTTTGACGGCGTTGTATGCGATATCGCTGCTGCTATTGTTTCCGATCGTTCTGCTGCCCTTTGTCATCACGGCCTGGGTGCTGTTGGTGCTGCTGGGATTGCTGGGATGGGTGGCGGTGGCCGAACCGTTTGGTCGGTTGCTGTTGAGGCGTCTGGGGTTGGTTGACCAGCCGCGCATGGTGGCCGCGATGACCGGTGGCGTAGCGCTGGCGTTACTGCTGCGGGTGTGGAGCCTGTTCTGGTTCACTGCCTGGATTGGCCTGGTCGCGACGGCACTACCGGCAGCTTTGGGGCTTGGTGCGGTGCTGGTCACTCGCCTGGGAACACGGCCATACCGACCCGTGGACATGAACCCGGTGACAAGTCGCTAGCTCATGCGCCAGGCTGCGATTCGATCGGAGGGCCTGGTTGTTCATAGATGGCCACCATGCCCACTAGAGTCTCGCGTGTGAATACCATCACCTGGCGCAGGATGGTGCCCCAATCGGCGGCGGGGCGGGTGGCACTAGCCTCCGAAAGCTGGATGACTGCCTCCATCAGAAAGTCAACGAAGTAGAAATATCCCTGGAGGGCCTGGCTTAGGACCAGGCCTTCTTTTTTCAACAGCCGTCCATAGATTTCGCCGATCTCATAGGCGGTTTCCAACTCAAGGGCGAGTCCGGGGTTTGCCAGGTGATTGATCAGGGTATCCATCAGGCGCAGGCCCTGCTGGCGCATGGTTTCGCGAGCAGCAGGGCTGAGCCGCCCATACCAGACCTGATCGCTCAACTGTTCCCGGTTGCCGATCTGTAGACGAGCGCGGCCCAGGGCACTGTGAACCACGACCTGCGCTTCGGTAGGCGGGCTGAGGCGGTGCGCGTCCAGCCATTGGGCGAGATCGGCACGACGAAAACGCCGGTGCCCGCCCGGAGTGCGGCGGAAGGGTAATTCGCCGCGTTCGGCCCAATTGCGGATGGTAGCGGGATGCACGCCAATGATCTGGGCAGCTTCGCCCAGGCTCACCCATTCCGAGGAGTCGTCACTCATTCCAAGCCCCTCAATCCTTCCCTGCCTAAAGAATATCCACCGGGTCGATATCCAGGAACCAATCCGCGCCGATGCTCATTCCGCGCAATAATGCCGATGGGTCCGGGCTGCGTATGATCAGGTGCCATCGGTACAGGTTGCGCAGCCGCGCGAAAAAGCATGGCGTCGGGCCAATGATCTCGGTAGCAGTAAACTGGCCTTCTTCAATGTGGCGCTCAAGCAAAGTGGCGGCGCGGCGTGCCTCCTGCTCGGCCTGGGTAGGTGTAGGATACTGAAAGACCAGGCGTGCCAGACGGCGGAACGGTGGATAGCGCTGCTCCTGCCGGTAGGCGATTTCCTGACGGAAAAAGGCGGCATAGTTGTGAGTGGCAGCGGCCTGGATCGCGTAATGTTCTGGCTGGTAGCTTTGCAAGATGACGTGCCCCCCCAATGCACCGCGCCCGGCACGCCCGGCGACCTGTGTGAGCAACTGGAAAGTCCGTTCGGCGGCGCGAAAGTCCGGCAAACCCAGTGCCGTATCGGCGGAGATGATGCCGACGAGCGTCACACGCGGCAGGTCCAGACCTTTAGCGATCATTTGGGTGCCGATCAAAATATCCGCTTCGCCAGCGCTGAACTGCTGCAAGATCGCTTCGTGAGCGGCGCGATTGGTGGCTGTGTCCCGGTCCCAGCGCAGAATGCGGGCTTGTGGAAAAGCCTCTTGTGTTGCACTTTCGATGAGTTCGGTGCCCTGCCCAAAATGCTTGATGCGCTGGCTGTGGCAGTGGGCACAGTGGGACAGCGGATCGCGGCTGTAGCCGCAGTAGTGGCACATCAGTTTTTCGTAGGGGCCGTGATAGGTCAGGGGAGTGTCGCAGCGTGGGCACTTGACAATGGTGCCGCAATCGCGGCACATAACAAACGTTGCGGTCCCTCGCCGGTTCAGGAACAAGATGGCTTGCTCATGGCGGGACAGGACTTCGGTGAGGGCCTCACTCAGCGTACCACTGAAGATGCTCCGGTTACCGCTGCGCAGTTCCTGGCGCATGTCCACGATCTCAACCGTGGGCAGCGCCGCACTCAAGGCATCGGTATCAGCAATCGGATGATAGCGGGCAGATGGTGCATTCAAACGGCGCACCTGCTCGGCAATGCGTTCGCGGTGGGCGATGATGCGCTCCGGCAGTTCCAGTAAAGTATACTGGCCGCGCTGCGCGCGGAAATAAGTGACGACATCTGGCGTTGCACTGCCCAGCAGGACAGTGCCGTGATTCAGACGCATGAGGGCGATAGCCGTTTCGCGTGCGTGGTAATAGGGCGGCGGCAGGGGCGGTGAGTGTTTGTAGCTGTCGTCGTGTTCCTCATCGAGGATGATCAGGCCGATATCGGGAAGCGGCGTGAACAGCGCCGAGCGCGCGCCTACGATCACCTGTAGTTCCCCGGCCCGCGCACGCCGCCAGGTGTCGTAGCGTTCGCCGTGCGTCATATCGCTGTGCACGATGGAGACTTTGCCGGGGAAGCGGGCAGCGAATCGACGCACCGTCTGGGGCGTGAGGGCGATTTCGGGCACCAGCACCAGCGCTTGCCTGCCCTGAGCCAGCGCACGCTCCACCGCTCGCATGTAAATCTCCGTCTTGCCCGATCCAGTTACGCCGTGCAGCAAAAACACCCCCGAATTTTCCGGCGGTGGTGAGCTTTCTCCCCAATGGACGCTGTCCATGTGCTGGCGGATGATGTTCCAGGCCTGGGCCTGGTCTGCAGTGAGCGGTGGAGCCAGGGTGGGCACAAATTCCTGGTTGGCGAGGGGATCGCGCAGGGACTCGGCTTCGCCCAATACCACCAGGCCGTCATCTGCCAGGCGCTGGATGCGCGAGAGATTGGTGCCGGTTGCCGCGTAAACTTGTGTCAGGCTGACCGGGCCAGTTTCGCCTGCCAGATAATTCAAAATGTCCAGATAAGGTTGGCCGCCCCGCAACTCAATGATTCGCTGGCGGATTTCTTCGGTCGAGCGCTGCAGGGTGACCAGTGCGGGGGTAGTCCAGCGCCGGATCAGACCGGCATCTTCCAGTGCTTTGGCCATCCTGGAAGAGACGGCACTGCCCGGAAGCGGCTGATCCCCATCGAGCATCTGCTCCAGCGCGGCGCGCTGTGTCGGCGGCAGGCGGAGATTGCCAGATGCCAGAGAGGCGCGCACCTGATCGGCTGGGGGAATCAGCTCGATCCAGCTCTGTTTTGGCTCTAGCCAGATATCTCCCGAATCGGCAAGGGCGCGTACCGGCCCTTCGCCACACCCGGCAGCGATCAACAAAGCGCTGAGGCTCATGCGGTTTTCGGGAGTGGCGAGCAGCACCTCAAGCACGTTGGCGCGCTGCGATTCCGATCCCAGGTGTGGGGCGACGGCAGGGATTCGTTCGACAGGCAGCGCCAGGGTGACGGTACGAACGATTTGCGGCTTGACATCTGGCGGATCAAGCACAGGGGTTTGTTCCACCAGGCCTTGTTTAACCAGGTTGCTCACGACCGGCTGCCAGTGCATGTGGGGCAAGGCGTGAGCGAGCTGGCGTCCGCGCAGGGGGCCGCGCCGGGCGAGCAGGCTGACCACGCGCTGCTGGCGGGGCGTGAGGGTTTCGGGGGGCGTTCCGACCAGGGTATACAGCGTATCGCTGCGCTTGGCCAGTCCCGGCGGCAGCATCAGCCACAGGCAGGGACCGAGCGGAGTCAGAGTTTGGGCAGACAGCCAGCGTGCCAGCTCGATTTGAACAGGTGTGAGGACGGGATGCGGGTCCAGGCGTTCGAGAATCGGTTTGGTTTCAGGGATCGGTGACTCGTGGTGTAACGCGATGACAATTCCGGTGGAGTGTGCCGTGCCAAAGGCGATTTTTACCAGGTGACCAGGGACAATCTGGTCGTGAAGGGATGCCGGGATATGGTAATGGAATGTATTGCTGATGGGGCGATTGCCGGCGATTTCGGCATACATGCTGGGATCACCCGGTCGGTGCAGACACTTCAGCAGCCGGCGACAGCGGTTTGTCCTGGGTGCACGGCCTGATGCTGATCTGGTCGATGCGCAGGTCGTCCATGTGCTCTACCCGCAGGCACATGCCGTTGACTTCGACCATGTCTCCGGGCTGGGGAATACGTTCCAGCCGGCCCATGACATAGCCGCCAATCGTATCGTAATTGTTGTCATCGGTGATATTCAGATCAAATGCTTCGCTGACTTCTGCGATCAAGGCCAGGCCGCTGACCACGCCGGAACCATCGGGCAGGCGCTGAATCTCCGGGAGGTCGTCGGTGGCGAACTGATCTTGAATATCGCCCACAAGCTCTTCGAGCACATCCTGAAGGGTGACAATCCCGGCGGTGCCGCCATACTCGTCCAACACAACAGCGATGTGTTGTCCCTGGGTTCGGAATCGGGTGAGCAAGACATCAACCGGCAGCGTTTCGGGCACTGCCATCACATCACGCGCCAGATCGCGCGCAGTGCGCTCGTGGTCTCCGGCGGTCACTGCGTGGAGGACATCCTTGAGATGAATGACGCCGATGATGTGATCGGTATTCTGCTCGAAAACCGGGAATTTGGTGTAGGGTAGCGTATCGAGCAGGCCGAGCACCGTTGAAAGCGGCGCATTGGCATCGACCATCACAACTTCGGTACGCGGTACCATGACCTGGCGAGTATACATTGTCCGCAGGTCGAAGACGGCATCGAGCAGTTCACGCTCGGTATTGCGCAGCAGACCACCTTCTTCACTCTCGGCGACGATCTGACGTAGCTCCTCGACTGAGTACAACATGCTGTGGCCACCCTCATGAGAGAGATCCAGCCAGTACAGGACTCGATTCGCAATGGCATCGAGCAAACGATTGAACGGACCTGTCACCTGTTGGAACCAGGCCATCGGCAGCACAAACGCCATCAGCAGTCGTTCCGGGCCACGCAGCGCGGCCACTTTTGGAATCTGCTCGCCGAAGATGACATGGAGACCGCTGACGATGACCAGCGAGAGCAGCAGCGGCATCACGCGGATCGCGCTCTGAACCGGGCCGGAAAACCCCTCGAAGTCGTCCAACACGGTGACAAAGAGGGACTGAAACGCGCTTTCGCCCACCACACCCAGCGCCAAAGAGGCAACCGTGATGCCAAGCTGCGCGGCAGCAATCAGGCGATCTTTGCTGTGTGCATCACCAACCCACTGGCTGGCAATGCGCAGGGCACGACCTTGCTGTACCCGCATGGAATCCAGCCGTGAGCGGCGGGCGGCCACCACGGCGAATTCCACCGCCACAAAAAAGCCGTTGATGCCGATCAGGCACACCAACAGCACTAACTCAAGGATCAGTGTTTCAGTCGAGACTGCTTTGTGGTCCATTCAGACGGTTTCGGCCTTTAGTCGGGTAGGCTGGCCTGATAGAAAACGGCTGCGCCGTAGCCCACGACGCGCTGGTAATCGCCAGACACGTCGCCGGAGGTTGCATACCCCACAATCTGTGAAGTGTTTGCTCCGAGCTTCTGGACTGCAACCATCACGGCGGCGATAGCACCACGCCCACAGGCAAACCCGGTTCGTGCCTCATCGAGGGCGATAACGGCCTGCGGATCGTTGGCAGCCACCGCCTCAAGAAGTGCGTGATCGAGCGTGTTGGCAATGGATTGAGGATAAAAATGTGACAGATCGGAACTGGCAACCAGCAGCGCCTTATGACCGGCCAGCACTTTGGCCAGTTCCACACCCAGCCGCTGCGCCAAATGCCACGATTGGTCGATGAGTGCCAGCGGCACGACCCTGAAGTTCTTCAAAACGCGCTGCAAAAAAGGCAGCTCAATTTCCAAAGAGTGTTCCTGATCGTGGCGCACCGGGGTGATAGGCAGGCGTTTAGCCAGGGCTTCGCACAGGTCGCGATCGATGGGCACTTCGCCGAGGGGTGTGACATAGGCCGAATGTCCGGAGGTCACGATCGGGCTGGGGTAGGGGTAATGGGAAGGGCCGATCAATGCCACCACATCTACATCCATATCACGCACCAACGCAAAGGCTCGCCCCGCGACAGGGCCAGAATAGTGATGTCCTGCGTGAGGGACCATCAGCCCGATGATCGTTCCATCGATGACGGGCAGGTCAGGAGACGACAGGTAAGCGTCCACGCTGTCCATGAGTTGGGATGCGCTGCCAGGGTACCATCGCCCGGCAATCGGTGAAGGTCGAACGTCGCGGCTGCTCATGAAAACTGCACGCCTTGTCGCAAATGTACGTGGTCAGGATAGTCTCATTGTAGCACGGTGCGCTTGCCATGAACAAGCGATCCTACACCCTAGAAGGTCACTGATTAATAAAAAGAGCCGGGAAAGCCCCGGCTTTTCGCGCAGGTTGTGTTTGTCTTCGAGCGATACTTTGGAATAGTGCGGCGCTCGAAGACTAACACAACACGGTGAAGATGCGCACCCCCTGGCCTAGTCGTGCAGGCGAGCCAGGATGTCGTCTTCGTTCATCAGCAGGTAAGTCTTGCCTTCGTACTTCAGCTCGGTGCCGGTGTACTTGGGGAACAGCACGCTGTCGCCTACCTTGAGATCGGTTTCCATCTCTTCGGGATTGCCGATAGCTTCGATGGTTCCCCGCTGCGGCTTTTCCTTGGCGGTTTCGGGCAGCAGGACACCCCCTGCGGACTTCGACTCACCCTCGTAGGGCAGAACCAGCACGCGTGCGCCAAGCGGTTCAATCTTGGGCTTCTTCGCCTTCGTAGCCATAGACTTCTTTCTCCTTGAAGTAGGTTGTATCACTCCACTTTTCACATGCAGGCGCTCGATCGACTTGGCTGGCATGTCGAGCGCCTGCCTAGCTTGCGGTGGGCGAGATTAGCGCCCTACCGCGACCTTCAGCTTTTCGAGGAGCATCTGTTCGGGCGCGGCCCCCTCGATGTAGACCGTCTCGTTGATCACGGTACGCGGTACACCCATGACCTGGTATTTGTTTCCCAAATGAGGGAACTCAGTGACTTCAACCATATCCGCCGTAACTTTGTCGGATAGGTGCGCCAGCTGGTGGGCGAGCACGACCGCGCCGGGGCAATAGGGGCAGGTCGGCGTGACAAAGACCTGCAGGTGAACCGGCTTTTCCAATGATTCGAGGAAACGCAGCGTTTCGGCAGACACCTGGTGCCCCTGACCGCCCACCATCAAGATCGCCTCAAGGAACGAGGTGAACTCATAACCGGACGGGATGCCGTAAAACCGGATGCCAAAATCCCGGTCACCATCCCCCATGATCGCAATCGCCGGAATTTTGTCAATCTTCAGCGAGTCGGCCAGTGCTTTGTCGGCGACAAAATCGTGAACATGCACCGAGACGCTGGGCGAAAGCGCGGCCACTTCTTCGGCGATCTGCCGGGTTTCTTTGCAGAAGCCACACTCAAATTCCTGAGTGAACAGGTGAATGCGAACCGGCGTGTTGATGCCTGCCAGCAGCGTGCGAACCTGATCTTGGGTTTCCCTATCCATCAATGCCATCGGAGGTTTTCCTCTATCTGCGCTCAATTGACCAATACACCCAATTAGATGCAGCACCCTACCGATGGTTGCGATGCTCATGCATCATCATACCGTGAAATGAGCCGGGTTTCTAAAAGAAATTCGTTAGAGGTATCAACGAGATGTATAATGTTCGCCATGACAGAGAGAAACCCTGCATGAACTGAGCTATATGAATCGGGCCAACCCGGTGGGCCGATGACCGGTCGTTAGGTGTAGTGGGGAGGGTGCAGCGTGGACGAATTGCTGGATGCCATTCTTGGGCGCAACCGACGGAACCGCCGAGACGATGGGGTTTTGGGCGACCTGCTGGGTACAGTGGGGCGGTGGGTGCGGACATGTGGCTGTCTGCTGGTTTTGGCGATCGTGGGAGCGATTGTGGCCATCGCTGCCGGGGTGATCAAGCTCACCAATGACCAGATCACAATCGTAATTGTGTTTATCACGATGATCGTCGCTACTGCTTCGCTTATTCGCACCAGCACGGGCTACTGAATCGCGAGCGCGCACCCCACCAGGCAGGATCACGGGAAGCTGTGTTGCACCCACTGCATCGGGTCTACCTGCACGCCGCTCACCCACATTTCCCAGTGCAGGTGTGGACCGGTGGATCGCCCGGTTGATCCGACCGTCCCAATGACCTGGCCCGCCGTGACGACATCCCCTACCGCGACTTGAATCTGATCCTGATGCCAGTAGCCGGTGAGCACGCCCCATCCATGATCGATGATGGTGGTGTTGCCGCGCACCGGCAGAGACTCGGTCAGAACGACTACACCCGCCGCCGGAGCGGTGATCGGTGAGCCTGGAGCGGCTCCAAAATCCGTCCCGCTGTGGAACGTGTCGATTGGGTTGCCGTTGTATGAGCGCCGCGTGCCGAACTGGGAAGTAATGGCTCCGGACGACGGCAGGCCCATCATGCCCTCAAAGTAGCGCTGAGCGGTGAAGCCGCTCATGATGGTGGCTACGCGCTGCCATTCCGGCTCGGTGACATCGGTATTCAGCAGGTCCTGATTTCCGATAGAGATTTCCTCGGAACTGTAACCCCCTTCTATCACCTCTACATTGAGTCTGAACGCCGTGCGCGCGCCATCGGGCAGTGTTGCCACGATGTTGAGTGGGTATATTCCCGCAGCAGTGAAAGCGTGGATTCCGACCAGCGCATAGTGTTCGGTGGCATCTTGCGTCACGACCTGAAGCAGGTCTCCCATGAATGTCCCGGTGACCTGTGCGGAGCCACTGGTGCTGACATGGATGCTCATGGTTTGGCCCTGAACAGCCGGGATCGGCCACAGACTATAGTCCACTAAGGGGTAAGGAAGGTCCTTGTTGGCCGGCCCTGGTTGTCGTGGAATCCACAGCGTTTGCCCGGTGAACAGTGGTAGAGTAGCCGCCAGGCTGTTGGAACGCCGAAGCTCGGCGATCGAGACCTGATGGGCCAGCGCGACTCGAGCCAGGGTATCTCCCGGACGAACGCGATACCGGTAGCGCGGTCCGGCGCTGGAATCCGGCGTATTTTGGGCTATGCTGAGGCTTTGGCCCACAAAAATTTGGGCTGGATTAGTCAGGTGATTATCCAATGCGATACGGTCGGATGTGGTGTTGTAGGTTTGGGCAAGAGTATCCAGGGTATCGCCTGGGGAGAAGATGTGCTGAATGACCAGATTGGCGGCGGCCATCTGAGCATTGGGAATTAGCAGGCGCTGGCCGACTGCCAGGTAGCGAGGATCGGTGATGCCGTTGGCAGCAGCGATGATCTCGACAGTGGACCCGTATTGTAGCGCGATGCCGAACAGCGTTTCGTCACGTTGAACGACGTGGATCACTGCGCCCGGCGGGGGATTGGCCGGGTCACCACCCTGCGCGCGGGTGATTGCTGGCTGCCCGGCAGCCCAGATGAACGACAGGGCAAGCAGCAGGTATGCCGTGATGCGAGCAGACACGCGGACCGTCATGGTGTAGTGGGTCTTTGGCGAATCTGATCGATAAGGTCGCGTGCCGAACTGAGGCGGCTATAGGCGGCTTCGGCCAGGGGAATACCTTCGGCTGCTGAATTCGCCAATGTGCCGGTCGGACAATCGCGCTCGAACAAAGCACGAGCCTGCACAGCAGCCGTCATTCCTTCCTGAACCAGCTGGATGGCCTGAGCGAGCTGCGGATCGGCGACATCGGTCCGGTTAAGCTGGGCCTGCTGGTCAGGTGTCAGGGCAAAGGGGTTGGGCCAGGGATCAAGGCGGCAGCCAGATGTGCTCGAAGGTCCCGGCGATCCCTGCGCTTGACGCCATTGATCGACCATTCCCGAATTGAACTGGTTTTTGAGGTCGCCCATTACTGCCAACTGGCGCGACAGGCTGCCCAAAATGGCGGTGTAATCGAGATTGGGATAGGGCAGGGTCACACCAGGCGCAGGCGGGGCAGTAGGAGTCGGCGTGGTTGTGGGCGGCGTGACGTTGCTCGCGTCGGGAGTTGTGTTAACCGGCGACTCCGGTGACGAATCCTCGGTGGAGAGAGCAGGCGGCGTGTTGGTTGGAACAACGGCGGCCAGCGGGTCGGGCGTGAACGTCGGCGCGGTTGTGGGAGCAGGGCGGGCGATGGCTTGCTGGAGCAGGTTCGCGGTGTCCTGGAGCTGAATGGCGGCCTGGTCCAGAGCGGCAGATGCCCCCAACACATCGTTCACATCCGGTTCGGGCAGGCGGCAGGAGTGTCGCCATTGGAACTGGGCACTGTCCAGATTGACGATGGCAGCATCGAGACGGCTGCCTACAAGATTGAGATCGCGATACGTGAGTTGATCGGCAGTGGTAAGCTGGATCGGCAGCGGCGTCGGCAGGTTGAGATCGCACTTCACTTCGCGCGTGGTGTTATAGTGGGCGATTTCAGCTCGCAGTGTGGCCAGAAACGCATTCGACTGATCGAGGCGGTTCTGCATCAGGGTGATCAGCAGATCGCGGTCAGTGGGACCCACCTGGGCTATGGCCGTAGGCGAGGCCGAAGGTTCTTCGCTGCTGAACAGGCTGCCCAGGTCGACTCGAGTCACGACATTTGCGATCAGGGTAAGCACCAGCGTGAGCGAGAGAAAGCCAGCCGCTTTTTTGAGCGCGGCATTGCTGATGCGCGGCGAGCGCACCACGTACCCCTGCTGGATGGCTTTGAGGGCTGCCAGGGCATCGTAAGCAATATCACGTACTGCGTCATCCTCATCGTTCAGGTAGGCATGGCGCAGGTACGGGATGGTGCGCGGATCGCGGCTCTCGGCCATGAGCCGGTAGGCAGCACGGCGTTCCTTTGCACTCTGGCTTTTGGCCTGCTTCACGAGATCGCTTAACTGTGGCTGGCTCATGCTTCCTCTTCACCGGTGATCACGGTGCTCGTGTATGTCAGGCTCAACTCCGATTCAATGATACGTCAAGTCAGCATGGGCGCAAAGCGTCACGGCTCACGGACGGTGAACAGGCAGTTACCCGTATCTGCTTCATTGGCAGTGCCAGGGCCAAAATTGGCATAGCCGTCGGTGATAGCGGTGTCCCATGTGAGCCGGAAGGTAATCTCATGGTCGCCTGCGCTGAGCTTGCCGACCGGGTAGTACCAGTAGATGATGTAGACGCCCGATTCGCGTTTGAGTTCGGTGCCATAGCTGGCCCAGTTTTCGAGCAGCTTACCATCGAGCCGGACCTCGTAATTGGCATTGTCGAGATGCTGCTGCATCTGTTCCTCGCGGGCGACAAACCAGCTCCATTCGACATACACCGTGTCGTTGGTGGTAGGGCTGGGTGGGATCACATTTTTCTGCCGGCAGTAAGCCAAAATATCGACCCGTTCGGGAACAGGGGTTGCGCCAGGGGTACGGGTGACTATTGTGGCTCCGGTGGTAACCTGACTGCCAGGGGTGACGGTATTGGTGGGCTGAACCCGGACGATCTCATCGTAGTCGGTGGCGACCAGGTTAGAGCGTATCCACAGCCGATACTCTTCCCCATCTTCATCGACATAGACGACTTTGTACCAATCCAGCCCTTGATCGTCTTTTTGCCTGCCGATCTCCCCTAATGACGAATTGGCCGGAATACTGAGTACGATGTCGCTGTTGAACCCTGGCGCTGACCGGAGATTCACGCGCGATTGGTTAGACTGGACGATGCCTGACACGGTCGGTGGTGGGGTGACGGGCAACGTCGCGGTCAGAGTCGGTGGAACGGGTGTCTCGGTTGGCTCCGGCGTGATCGAGGGAGTGAACGTGGCGCTCGGCAAAGGGGTGGCCGTGAAGCGCGGCGTAAAGCTCAGGATCGGCTTGATGGTGCGGGTTGGCTCGATCACACCGGCGGCACTGCCGCCAACATCACTCACCGGGCCGGTGGATGCGGTAGGTTCGGTCTCGACGGGATCACAGGCGGCCAGAATCATGAGAGTGCTCACCAGGAGCCAAAGTCCCCGGCGCGCGACGATCGTTGGTTTGGTCCGGTTTGCCCAGCACCTCATACGAGTGTACCTCCCCAGATGATGATCGAAAGTAGTTTCGCCCATGAACGTCCATTCGTCGCCAACGGGTAGGTCTGGCGCTGCCCATTGGCGAACAAAAATGCGCACTTAAGGAGCGCGGGCGGGTGGACTTTGCCTAAGCGGGCGGCTGGGAACCGGGTTGAGCTTTGCGCCCAACAGCCAGCATCAACCGCACCCGGTCGATCAGCCCACTGGCGATATAGGGTTTTACAATATATCCATCTGCTCCACCGTCCAGGCACCGCCGGATCGAGCCAGGATCATTTTTGGCAGAGAGGATGAGCACAGGTACCGTATCGAGATGTGACTTGATGCGAATCTGATGCAGGACCTGAAACCCGTCGATGCCTGGCATCATCAAATCCAATATAATGAAGTCAGGCGTATGGGTGGCGAGATATTCCAGCGCGTCGCTGCTGTCAGAGAATGTATGTGATTCGGCATCTATACGCCGCATCAGCATCGACATCAACACTAAAAGCTCTGTATCATCATCAATGATGACAATCTGCCGAACAGGTTGTTCTGAGGCTGTGCTCACAGGATTACCTCTTCGTCATGGTCAGGGAATAGTTGCAGATCACTGGTGGAACAGGCCGATGGTAAGTCAAGTTTTACCCTCAGGCGAGACTCAAGGCAAATTTTTGACTTGACAGTCCACCAGGAATCGCGATCATTATACCATCAAGCGTATCTAGCGGGCTGCTTTGGGGTTTTGTACTGTAGATGGGCGCCGGTTCGCTTTGGCGAATGATGGTGTCTCCGCTGAGATGAGTGGAATTTCGGACTGAATGGAGGAAAGCAGCTTGAGCGCTGTACAAGTTATCCTGGTGATCGCGATCGCTTACGTGATTGGTTCAATCCCGACGGCGTATGTTGTGGCACGGCTGAAGGGCGTGGATATTTTCGCGGTCGGCAGCGGTAACATGGGTGCGAACAACGTATGGCGGTCAATCGGCTTTCCGTATGGCCTGTTGGTGTGGGCACTTGATGGTTCCAAAGGGATCGTGGCGATCCTGATTGCGAGGCAGATACTCTCGGACAATCAGGCTGCGGCAAGCGCTATTGCGGCAGTGGCCGCAGTGGCCGGGCACAACTGGTCCTTTCTGGCGACGATCATTACCGGAAAACTGCGCGGGGGTAAAGGTGCGGCGACAGCCAGTGGCGCGTTCATCTTCCTTGCTCCCACTCTGTTTGTGGCTTTGGTGCTGGCGATGGGCGCGCTGATTGTGCTGCTGACGCGCTATGTTTCGTTGGGGGTGTTGATCGCGATTGCAGCATCGGGTATTGTGATGATTGGGCTGGTGGTTATGGGGACGTTGGCACCCATCTACAGCCTGTACCTGCTGATATGCCTCATGGTGTTTGTGGCGCACCGTGGAAACATCGTGCGGCTGCTGCGGGGTACTGAGCGCCGCCTGGGCGAGCATTAAGCGATAAACCTGGATCGGAAAACGCAAATGCCCGGCACAAGCGCCGGGCATTTTTGATTTCACGGACCTGACCCTTTATCCCCCGTGACGCCGCGTATGCACCGCACCGCCCATGTAATCTGGCACGAGCAGAGCAAACACCTTGCAGCGCCGACGGTCTAGCAGCCGGCTGCGTAAGAAGGGATCAAGCTCCTCAAACGCCTGCGTGGTGGTGAACACGGTGGGTAGCCGCGAGAGGTAACGGTAATCGGCGATCTGGTGGATTTTCTCGCGCGCCCATGAAGAGGCGTTAGTCAGGTCGAGGTTGTCGATCACCAGGAGCGGACAGGTCCGAATCTCCTGGAAACGCTTGGTAAACGCCACCCCCGACGAGGGATTGAATGTCTCGCGCAGGTAGTCCAGCAAATCGGGCGCGGTTACCATGATGACCGGTTCGCCAAGCCTGTGCCGGTAATTGGCAATGGCCGCCGCCAGATGAGTCTTGCCACTCCCATGTTCGCCTAGCAAAAGCAGCCAATCTTGCGGGTTCTCGGCGTATTGGCGGGCTAACTGGAATGCCTGTTGTAAATTGCGGCGTTCTTGTTCCGGCAGGGTGGACTGGCGCATGTCCCAGGTTTCGAACACCATGTCACCATACAGACTGAGGTTAGACAGGGTGGTATGCTCCTGGGCCTGATCTGATCGGCGGAAGTCAGGCAAGGCCATATTGATACTGCGGGTGAGCGCACTGTCTACCAGGCGGCTCCGGATGCGTTGGTCGAGCCGGTCGAGTTCCACGTTGGTGGTGATAACGGTAGGCAGCCGCCGAACGTAGCGGTGGTTGATGAGCTGGAAAAGTTTTTCCTGTGCCCAGGCGGTAGCACTTTCTGCGCCCAGGTCGTCGAGTACCAGCAACGGCGCATCGCGCACACGCTCGAACAAGTCATCATATTCGATTTCGGACGATGGGCTGTACGTCGAGCGCAGATGATCGAGCAAGTCTGGCGCGGTGACAAAGATCACCGCGGTACCCTGGGCCAGGCGATAGTTAGCGATAGCGCAGGCAAGATGAGTCTTGCCGCTGCCATAGTTGCCTTGAAACAAGAGCCAGCCATCGGGGTTTTGAGCATAGCGCATGGCGCTTTCCGCGCTAACGCGCAGCGTTGCAAGCTGCTCGCTGTTGAGGTGATCCAGGTCTACGATAAACGTGTCAAATGTTTTGTCGGCCACGGCGTCAAGATTGCTCATGGCGCGGAGGTGCGCGTTATGACGGGCAGCGATGATCTCGCGCTGGCAGACGCAAGGAAACGCTTTGCCAAAATCGGGATGGCCCACCGGTACATTGCGCGTGACCAACCCAATGCCTCCGCAGATGGGGCAGGGAGTGGGAGCCGAACGTTCAGTAGTCGATGAAGTCGGAGAATTCGCCCTGGATGTACCGTCGCCCATTCGCTTGAGGTGATCGCTGAGTGACTCCACTGTCTTTTCCTTCTGCCAGCCAACGTTTGAGAATGCCCAGGATATAGCGCCAGTTGCGCTTGTTACGTTCAACCGCGATCCGGATCGCTTCTTCGAGCCACGCGGCAGGGAATTCCTGTTCGGCGTCGCGTAGTTGTTCGGCAATCATTGGAGTGAGTGGTCCGATGTGTTGCTCGTAGAGTGCAAACAAGTTGGGTCGTTCAACAACGAGCGCGACGGGACAGGACCTGTCGCCCATCTGAAATTCACCGCGCTCAATGGCACGCAAGGCATTTCGCCCGCGCGGTGTATTCATGAAATACAAATCTTCCTGACCCACCACCCCTCTAACCGAAGCATGGAGCAATGTTCCACGCCGGACGGCCCTCTCGAGCGCATCCAGCGTTTTGGCCTGCGCTGCTGCCGGATCGGGATCGAGTCCTTTGAGGAACATTTCATCCGCCAGAATTTCGCGGCGCAGGACGTAGCGAAACTCACCCTCCTGCTGGTGGAGCGCCCAGAAGCAATACAGCGTGAGCTTGAGCTCGGCCATGTCGTCGATGGCGGGCAGCAGTTCGCTGAAAAACAGATTGGGTATGGCTGTGGTGCGTGTTTTCCCTGGTGGAAAACCCGAAAAGTCCTGCATAGCCTTCAGTCCCGATTACATGCTTACTGCGCGGTAGACCACGATCAATATGTCATCAGGTCGATATCCGTCTTGGCCAGGTTGCCAAACTGGGTCAACTCTTTGCGGAAGTAGAGTGCCACGCTGCCGGTCGGCCCGTTGCGGTGTTTTGCCACGATAATATCAGCCTCATTGATATGTTCGCTGGCCGGGTTGTAGACTTCATCGCGGTAAATGAACATGACGACATCGGCATCTTGCTCGATGCTCCCGCTTTCGCGCAAATCGGAAAGTTGGGGACGCTTGTCCTGGCGCTGCTCAACCGCGCGTGACAGCTGCGCTGCCGCCAGCACCGGCACGTTGAGTTCGCGTGCGATCTGTTTGAGATTGCGAGAGATAAAGCTGATCTCCTGCACCCGGTTTTCCTGGCCGCCGCTGCCGGAATTCATGAGCTGCAGATAGTCTACCAGCACCAGATCGAGGCCGTGCTCACTATACAGACGGCGGCATTTGGCCCGGAGCTGGATGGGCGTGAGCGCCGGTGTATCGTCCAGAAAAATCCGCAGGCTGCTCAATCGATCGGTTGCCTCGACAAAAAGCGCCCATTGACGTTCATCGAGCTGGCCGCGCCGCAGTTCGTGCGAATTGATGCCGGTCTCAGCGGAGATCAGGCGTTGGACGATCTGTTCGGTGCTCATTTCGAGGCTGAAAATCGCGGCGCTGGCACCGGCGCGGGCAGCATTGAGCGCTGTGCTCAGCATCCACGAAGTCTTCCCCATCCCCGGACGCCCGGCCACGATGATGAGATCGGATTTTTGCAACCCGCCCAGCAGATTGTCCAGGTCCGTGAAACCGGTCGGGACGCCAAGCGAGTCTTCCTGGTGCTCGTAGAGGTATTCAAGGCGCTTGTAGTAGTTGAATACCGCCGTGTTGATGGGGATCAGCTCTTTTTTCAGACGGCGCTCGGTGACGGCGAAGATCGACGCTTCGGACTGGTCCAGCACCTCGTTGATGTCGATGTCTTCGGAGTGAGCGACTTTGGCGATCTTGCTGGCGGCCTCAAGCATTCGGCGGCGCAGGGCTGCGCGTTCTACAATGCGCCCATAGGTTTCGGCATAGATGGATGACGGCGTATTGTTGATCAGGTAGGTCAGATACGCTGCTCCGCCGATTTCGTCCAGATGGCCGATGTGGCGCAGCTCCTCGGCGATGGTCACATGGTCGATCTGCTCATTGCGCTGGTTGACACGCTGAATAGCTTCCCATACCCACGCATTACGCTCAATAAAGAAATCCTCAGCCTGCAAAAACGATGAGACTTCAAGCAGCGCGTCGGGGTTGATCAAGATCGATCCCAGCACGGCTTCTTCAGCTTCGACGCTGTGAGGAACCATGCGATCGGGGCGAACCGGCGACGAATCCTGAGTCATGCGAGTGATAACCTTTGGTTAGAGCCTGGGTTGAATGGTGTTATTTCCGTATCATGTGCCAAAAACGGGGCATCTCCGGAAAGAGCCGCCCCGTACAGGACAGATGAAAGATGTGTTCTGCGAACGAATATCCCGTATTCCCTTGTCGCGCAATACAAAAGAACCGGGCCTGGCCCGCTATGGACCGCAGCCTGCACTCACATGTTGAGCTTAGCTGCTGCTATTGCTATCGTCGTCGTCTTCTTCCAGATCATCGAGGTCCAACGACTCAACAAAATCCTCGAAGATGCTCAGGCGCTCTTCATCGGACTCGCTGGTTGCTGGACTGGGAGGAGTCTCCAGGTCGCCCTGGACTTCTTCGTCCGGCGTGATCGATGCCTGTTCCATCACCGATTCCTCTACGTAGATGGGGACATCGAGCCGGACTGAGAGCGCAATCGCATCGCTGGGACGCGAATCGATGGCATGGGTCTCGCCGTCTTGTTCTACCACAATTTGGGCGAAGAAGGTATCGTTGCGAAGATCGTTGACCAGGATGTGCTTGACCTGCCCACCCAACTCCGCGATCACCGATTTCAGCAAATCGTGCGTGAGAGGACGCTCAACCTTCATGTTTTGCAGCTTGACGGCAATGGCTTCTGCTTCGCATGGCCCAATAAAGATGGGCAAATATCTGCCGCTGATCGGGTCTTTGAGAATGACGATGCGGAGCTGCGACATCAGACTCACGCGGATGCTGTCAATCGTAACCTTAATCATCAACCGTTTCCTGTAATATCGTGGGACGGGGGCAGCACAACAGACCAAGTTAGCCCGATTATATCACCAAGTTCTCGTCGCCAGCAAAGCCGGACCCGCGAGAAAACCGGCCACCAGGAGGCTAGCCCTGTTCACGCCGCGACGAAGATGTGTGCTCGGAGACATCGAGCAGCGGCAGGTTGGCCACATCGAACGCCTGGGCCGCCTCGTGGGTGATCATGGTGATCTTTCCGTCGATAAATGCGCCTTCCTCAGTCTGGATGCTGGCGGCACTGATATTCCCCCATACGCGTGCCGTGCGCAGGAGCTGAACTTTTTTCCCGCTCACATTGCCGCGCACCGCGCCGGCCACTGACACGTTCCTGGCATGGATATCGGCGGTAATTTTAGCCGTCTCGCCGACGAGAACGTTGCCGTCAATTTCCAGCGTGCCCTCGAATGCACCGTCCAGCCGCACATTTGCCTGGCTCTTGAGGTCGCCTTTGAGCGTCGCTTGAGGTCCCAGGACTGTATCGAAACCGACCGGCTGGCGACCGGATGGAGTAAGCGGAGCGGGTGGGGGGAAATGATCCGCGTGTTCTGGCGCAGGCTCTTCGGGTGATGGCTTGCGACCGCCAAAGAATGATGACATGCGCGTAGTCCTTCGCCTGTTTCGACTGGGTCGGGTATTTGACCTGACTATACTCAGGCTGGAAGGCAGAGTCAATACGGGCTGCCCAGTCGTCGGATGAGCAGCCCGTAAAGTGTCTGGTCAGGCCTAGTTTTCGGCTTCGACCGAGGGAATACCCTGACGGCGCGCCCGGCGTTCTTTGATGACATCCATCAACACGTGGAGCGCAGGCGGCATCACCGATACCAGGATGATCACGATCACAATGGGCATCAGGTAACCATCGGCTTTCTCGCCGAAGATATATCCCGCTGTGGTCACGCCTACAGCCCACATCAGGCCGCCCATCATGTTGAATGTGAGGAAGCGACGATAATGCATGGTGCCGATGCCCGCGACGATGGGGGCAAAAGTGCGCACGACGGGCATGAAGCGCGCGAGCACGATGATCTTGCCTCCATGTTTTTCATAGAGGTATTGAGCCTGATGCAGGTATTTTTTCTTGAAGAACAGCGAGTCCTTGCGCTCAAAGAGCCGCCGCCCAACGCGACTGCCGAACCAGTAACCCACGCTGTCGCCAGAGACGGCAGCGATAAAACAACCGATGGCCAGAACGGGATAGGCCAGTTCGACCCCCAGCTTTGATTGCAGATTGCTGCTCCCTGCAATCACCCCTGCTGTGAAAAGCAGGCTGTCGCCCGGCAGAAAAAACCCGATCAGCAGGCCGGATTCGGCAAAAATGATGGCGAAAACTCCCAGATATCCTATGGTGGCGATCAGTTCTTTGAGATCGAGATGGAGCAGTTCTTCCATCGATATCCGGCGCAGACCAGAAGGCGCGCCGTTTCTCCTTTCCCTTCAGACGGTTGTGAATTGCGGACGACGGACTCCGCGAGGCAGACTTTCCGGGCGGAGGATGGCTTTGAGACATCACGAGGGAAGTCTACCATAACTTGATCGGCACGCATAGATAGGGTTTGGTTTTCCCGATGTGGGGGTTGTGTTTCGAGAGATGAGCCTATGCTATAATGCAGCCAGTTGGGTTGACCGGGCAGGGGCGTATGACACGGACACTGGTGATTGCAAACCAAAAGGGTGGCGTGGGCAAGTCGACATCCGTCATGAACCTGGGCGTGGCGCTCGCGGATCGCGGCGCGCAGGTGCTGCTCATTGACCTGGACCCGCAAGGCGGGTTGACCGCAGCGTTTGGCGTTGATTCCTACGACATCCGGC
The DNA here is from genome assembly GCA_034429275.1 of Anaerolineae bacterium. Classification (GTDB taxonomy): domain Bacteria; phylum Chloroflexota; class Anaerolineae; order Aggregatilineales; family Aggregatilineaceae; genus DAOUFU01. The sequence goes on from DAOUFU010000034.1 coordinate 54,877, forward strand.
GCAGCGCCTATTCGCTGCTGATGGCCAGCCAGGTTTCGGTTGAGCGGGTGATGCGCCCGGTGCGTTCGACGCTAGCGCTTATTCCTGCCAGTCACGATCTCGCGGCAGCGGAGATACACCTGGCTTCGGTCAATGACCGGGTACAGCGTTTGCGGATGGCGTTGCAGCGCAGCCACCTGCCGTTTGACTATATCTTGATCGATACCCCCCCCGGTCTGGGTATTCTGACCGCTAACGGGTTGGTGGCTGCCGACGAGGTCCTGATCCCGGTGCAGTGCCAATACCTGGCGATGCGGGGGGTGCGCGGCTTGATGGATACGATCGTGCGCATCAAGAACCGGATTCATCCGGCGCTGCGACTGGCAGGTCTGTTCGGGACGATGTATCGACCCGAATCGCGACATGCACAGGAAGTGGTTGCCGAAATGCGCAGCGTATTTGGCCCCAAAATGTTCCAGACATTGATTCATTACGACGACGTGGTCGCCGAAGCGCCGATTGTGGGACTATCCGTATTGGAATACATTCCCCGGCATTCGATAGCACAGGGATACCGGGCGTTGGCCGAGGAGATAGCATATGGATGACCGGCAGAACGATACGCCACGTGCCAGAGCTTCGCTGCGTGGCAAAGGACGCGAAATCCTACTGGGCCAGCACACGGATGCGGGAAAACCTCAACCAGAGAACGAGGCAATTCCCGGAACAGGAAATCCTCCCCTTCCAGCGGGTGAAGTTGATCCGTCGGCGCTGGCGCTGACTCCTGACGAAATGAACGCCCTGCTCAATTTCGCCGACGACTCGCCGGTATATCGGCCAGGATTCTCCTTTGCTCGATCAGAGAGTGTTTCGGCCTGGGGCGCAGACCAGGGGCTATCGGCCAGCACTGCCAGTTCGAACAATGATAAGCCAGTTGATTCAGGCTGGGATGTTGCGGATTACGTTTACGACCGGGCCGAACCCGACGAATCCGCAGCGCCTGTACCGGTGCAGATGGCAGAGCCAGCGATCATGTCCGATCGAGAGCCGGATCACGCGATGGCTGCTGAGATCACGGATATTGAAGAAAGCAGCGAACCGAACCCGGATGGTGTTCCGGCAAAAGAGTGGGCGGATCCATTGCAAGAAGGGCTGCCGATCGCTGCGCGCCAGGCC
>DAOUFU010000035.1:0-19245 GCA_034429275.1 Anaerolineae bacterium
CACCCAGCGCCCTCCATGCCCACGCGCTCTTCTCCCACGGGACCGACACGACCCGCCGCCGCAAGCGCCGCCTGCAGCCGCGCCTGCGCTTCCTCCATCGGGATATCATGCAGATAGATGTCGCGTTCGTCGTCCGGCGTGATCATTGCGCTCATCAGAACAGGACCACCTCTCCCCAGCTTCCTTCACGCAGGCCGGTCGCATCTAGTGGCACTTCGAGCAGCCCATCTGCACCCACCAGGGTAAAGATCAGGTTGCTTTTCCCGAAGATTGGTTCCGCCCACCATTCCCCTTCGCGGCTAACCAGGCGGACCGGCACATGATCTTCCCGCCCTGCAGCAGAAGCGACATTGACCGTCATTCGCGCACGAACCCGTGCCTGTACCGGCATCCTCGTGCCTAACAAATGAGCAATCGCGGGCACTCCAAACAGCATGAAGATCACAAAAGCCGATACCGGGTTGCCCGGCAGTCCGATCACCGGCTTGCCATCCACCACGGCAAGAATCGTGGGCTTGCCGGGGCGCGTGGCAACACCGTGCACCAGAACGCCCGGTCTCCCCAGGCGATCGATTACATCCGCCGTCATGTCCCGCGCGCTAACACTGCTGCCCGCCGTGACCACCAGCATATCGGCGTCGGGCATCGCGGCGGAAAGAGTCTTATACAAGGACTCCGGCTGATCCGGCACAATCTCATGGAGCACCGGTTCCGCACCGGCCTGCACACATAACGCGAAGATTGTACCGCTGTTAATATCGCGCACCTGGCCCGGCTGGCCAATGCGCGTTTCTGGGGTCACCACCTCATCGCCTGTGGGGAAAATCGCCACGCGGGGCCGCCGCATCACCTTCAGCTCATCGACTACACTCACGGCCAGTAGCGCGCCGATATCTTGTGGCTGGATGCGATGCCCTGCCGGAATGATCATATCGCCCGGTTGAACATCCTCCCCTACCATCAACACATTTTCGCCTACAGCAACCGCGCGGCGAACTTCGATCTCATCGGCGCTGAATGGTTGAGTATGTTCGATCATCACGACCGCGTCCGCACCATCCGGCACCATACCGCCGGTATGAATCACCGCTGCGGTGCCTGGCTCCAGGCTGAACGCCGCCGCCTGCCCCATCAGGACTTCGCCCCCAACCCGAAGATAGGCTGGTAGGGTATCAGAGGCTCCAAACGTATCTCGCGCACTGACTGCAAAGCCATCGACAGTGGCACGGCGGAATGCGGGAAGTGCTTCCGGGCTGAACACCTCACAGGCGGTCACCCGGCCCAGCGCATCGATCGTCCGCACTTCCTCGACGTCCGGCCTGTGGCGCGTTTGCTCCAGCCAGACTTTCCGTGCCTGGCCAGGCGGCAGCACATTCAGGAATTCCGGCATAACTTCTACACTCTTCCTCAAAATAACGGTGGCGCTGTTTCCAACGCCACCCCAGCCGAAAAACCGGCGGTCATCGCCTCCAATGCAGTGATTACAGTGTCGTGACCAGCAGCCCGATCGAGGCCGCGTTCAGCACCAGAAGCACCAGGATCGCAAACATCAGGAACACGCGCTGACGAGACATCTGGCCCGGTGGCACCGCCTCAATATCCGCCGGTATCTGCTGAAAAAGAGCCTGCACACTGGGGCTTGCTGCACTGGCTGTGCTTGCTGCGGATGCCGCACTCGCAGTAACGGAAGACCGCGGTGCAGCCGCCGAAGATGTCGTGCCAAACGTCACCCCGCTGAACGGAGTGCTCGGCGCAGACGATGGAGTCATCCAATTTGAGGGCGCGCTGGCAGCCACCGGCGATGGATCGTCATCGAAATCGAAGCTAAACGATTCTTCTTCATCGTCGGCATCGTCTTCAGATGCGCTGTCGAAACTGAACGGACTGCTCACAGGTGTCGGGACCACAGGTTGAGCCACCGGTTCCCGGTCAAAAGGCGATACACTCGGCACATGAGCAAATGGATCATCATCCGGCTCGTCAAACGGGCTGCTAGCCGACCAGGGCGTATCGGCAGGACTGAAATCAGCTGCCGGAGGCAAGTCATCCCAGGGAGCCGGCGGGGCTTCAAACGGCGAGTCACCACCAAACGGGTTATCACCAAAACTCTCATTAAGCGACGAATCAGCCCCAGGGTTCAGGTTCAGCCGTTGCATCCACTGATCGTTCTGATCACTGGATACCTCCTCGACAACCTGTCCCTCATCCTGGAGAGCCATCGGTTTATACCAGTCTGGTACATCATCCTCCGCTTCTTCAGCGCCTCCTGCTGAGGCGTAATCACTGAAGGGAGTATCCCCAAACGGGGTGGCTGATTCCCTTGCACCTTCAAATGGAGCAGGCCGGTAAGGGTCATACGGCTCAGGCGAAGAACTGCCAAACGGATCATATGAGGATTCGATGGTAGGTGCAGGACGCGGTGCAGGCGGTGGTGTCGGCGGCGAGGGCGGCTGACCGGTCAGTTTTGACAGGGCGCTTTTCGCGCGCTCATTATTCGGGTTGATTGCCAACACGTTTTCCAGGCAGATGATCCGCTCTTCAGTGGTATCGACCAACGCGCTCAGCCCAAGCCATGCCTGCTCATGACGGTCATTGCGCTCGATGACGGCCAGCAGCTTATCGCGTCCTTCCTGCTTGCGACCTGCTTTCACCGCAGCTATCGCTTCTTGCACTAACGCGTTCAGATCATCCATGCGCGCTGCCTAGCCTTTCTCTACCCCCAAAAGCTCATACACCGGGAACAACTCCCGGTGTATGTACTATACCACAATGCCGACTGGCGTGAGTATTCGCCTTTCCCTCGTGAACTGATAGTTCTACGACAGTCCCACGATGTTGCCGTCGTCGTCAATATCAATCCCCATGAACGCCGGAGTAGTCGGCAAACCTGGCATCGTGCTCATCGTGCCCAGCAGAGGGTAGACAAACCCTGCCCCCACACTGGCACGCACCTCGCGTACCGGTACGGTGAAACCGGTGGGCACACCCTTCAGGTTCGGATCGTGGCTCAGGCTGAGATGGGTTTTGGCCATACATACCGGAAGCTGCCCATAGCCCACCCGCTCATAATATTCGATCTGGCTGTTAGCCAGGTCAGAATACTCGACTCCATCGGCCCCATAGATTTCGCGAGCTACGGTCTCGATCTTCTGCTTGATCGGCATCTCCAACGGGTAAAGGAACCTGAACTCGCTCGGCTTTTCGCAGGCCGCCGTGACCGCCTCGGCCAGTTCCAGCGCGCCCTCACCACCGCGCGCCCAATGATTGCTCATCACCGCCGCTTCTGCCCCGGCCTGCTCAGCCACGCGCTTCACCAGCGCAATTTCCGCCTCTGTATCAGTCGAGAATCGGTTAACGGCAACCACCACCGGGACACCAAACTTGCGTGCGATCGAGATATGCTTGGCCAGGTTACCGCTGCCCGCTTCCAGCAGGGCGAGATTCTCGCTGGTATAGGCTGGATCAAGCTTTGCGCCCGGCGTGACAGCCGGACCACCCCCATGCATCTTAAGGGCACGGATCGTCGCTACAAGCACCACCACATTGGGCACCAGGCCAGAATAGCGACATTTGATGTTGAAGAACTTCTCCATGCCGATATCGGCTCCAAAGCCGCTCTCGGTCACCACGTAATCGCCCAGGCGCAGCGCGATCTGGTCGGCCAAAATACTGCTGTTCCCATGCGCGATATTGGCGAAAGGCCCGGCGTGGACAAAAGTGGGCTGCCCTTCGAGAGTCTGCATCAGGTTAGGCATCAGGGTGTCGCGTAGCAGAACGGTTACAGCTCCGGCTACACCCAGGTCCTCCAGAGTGACCGGCTGACCGGCGCGGGTGCGCCCGATCACGACACGCCCCACGCGTGCGCGCAGGTCCTTAAGGCCGGTCGTTAGCGCCAGGATCGCCATCAGTTCACTGGCCACGCTGATGTCATACCCCGTCCGGCGCGGGAAGATCGGGCTGGGAGAGCCATCTTGCAGCGTATCATCCTCCAGCCCAATTTGAACCGACCGCAGCGAACGGTCGCACACATCCACCACGCGGTTCCAGGTGATGGAGTCCGGGGCAATGTCCAGCCGGCGCAGACCGCGCTTGGCCAACCCGGCATCCGACTGGCGGCTCTCGTGATACATCCGCGTATCGATGGCCGCGGCAACCAGGTTGTGCGCCACACTGATCGCGTGAATGTCCCCAGTTAGATGCAGGTTAAACTCCTCCATGGGGATCACCTGGCTGTAGCCACCTCCGGCAGCGCCACCCTTGATCCCAAATGTTGGCCCCATGCTGGGCTGACGAATACACAATACGGCGTTGTGCCCCAAACGCCCCAATGCCTGGGTCAGACCAACCGAAGTGGTTGTTTTGCCTTCGCCCAACGGCGTCGGAGTGATGGCGGTCACGTCAATGTACTTTCCCTGGGGACGATCTTGGAAGTCTTGGAGAACCGAAAGGTGTACTTTAGCTTTATATTTTCCATAAAGATCAAGGTCATCTTGGCGCAGTCCGAGCTTGGCGGCAATCTCAAGAATGGGCCGCACTTCGGCAGCCTGGGCGATAGCCAGATCACTGGGCACACTAGACGTCATGCGATTCGCTCCATACCTCATTTTTAGATAAAAAGCGCGCGGTTCGCATTATAGGCTCTTGCGGTGCGAGCGCGCTGCCAAATAGTGTCGATTATATCATCACCGTGCGAGCACGCAGACCTCCCCCCAAAAACACATCGCGCTCACCCGGTGAGCCGAATGAGCGCGGTGATTTTGAAGACTGGTACGCGCGCGTCTGCCTACTTCAAATCGTCGAGAATGCCCATATCAAACGCTTCATCGTAGCCCACACGTTCGCTGTTCTCCGCAGACAGCGACTCTGCCAGATCCTCTAATGCATCGGGATCGAACATGCTGTCGGCCAGGGACTCATCAACCGCCTGCCCGAACAGCTTTTCCGGGTCAAAGTGCCGCACAGGTTCCATTGTGGGCCCAGATGGAGTCGCAGGCGCAGCATCGAACATCGCCTCAAGACCCGCTGTTTCGCGATCCTGAGCCGGCGCACGGTCCGATTTTTTGGTTGGCGCGGGAGTCGATTTTGCCCTGGCAGGTGGCGTTGACTTGGAAGCCGCCGCCTTGGGGGCCCCTGCCTTAGGCGCAGCCGCTTTGGGCGGCTGGGCGACCGGTGGCAACGGTTCTGGTGCCTTGACCTGGTACGCTGCTTCCCCAATCATGTCAATCATCTGATCAACCGCGCGACGGCCAAAATGGTTGACTGCGCCAAATGCTCCCCGGTTCGAGCCTTCAAATACCAGGCCCATGAAGTAATGCACGCCTAGCGCCAGACCGAAAACATCGAGGCGTTCGCCGTCGTAGTACACCATCGACCAGGCGTCACCGCCAACAAGTGGACTCACTTCCACCGCACGCGCGAACAAAGGCCCCATGATCACCGCCAGTTTCTCGCGATCAATATAGCCGGTCGCGCCTTCGTCCACTAATATCCTTCCGTTTCGATCCGCCAGGATAATGCCCATTGCGCCCACATCGCGCATCAGGGGACCAATGAGCGCTCGCAGCGCATCCACATTGATGGCAGGCACCGGTCCCAGGTCCAGGCCGCTTTCGACGACCCGCGTTTCCTGTTCTACGGCTGCCTCACCATCCAGCGCCACGCGCACCCCGCGCAAGAATTCCTCCCCAACCGGGCGCATATAATACTGGAAAGGCACATCCTTCAGCGCCTCTTTGTCCAGCCGTGGATCATGCTCATCCGCCAGGACAATCACCGCTGTTCGTAACGAGTCATGGTTGACTCGGGTCGCCAGTTCAATGCCGTTCATGTCTTCAGCCAACTGATAAGTTGTGACGACAAGATCGACTTGGGAGGTCTGCACTTCGTAAAGCACATCCTCTGCGGTGGGCATTTCGACCAGGATGTACTGGCGGTTGAGCAGAGACAACGCGCCACGCATTATCCGCGCGACTTCGTAGGAGGGGTCTACCGCTACAATACGAGGGATAGAAGACATGGTTTTACTACCTGCTCCCCATCAACGCCAACATGGTCAGCAAACAACACCATTATAACCGTTTTGGCTCCGCTTGAGAATTAACCTCAAGCCTCTTCTAGCGTTTTGCTTTCTCCATTTAGTTCCCGTTCATGCGTGCCCGCAACAAAAGCCGCTGCCCGCACTGGCCACTCCCTAGGCATCCTATTATTGTTATGTCGACAGGCCCCCAAACATTATGATAGTATAAAGAAGACTTCTGTTGACTCCAGCCTGTGCTTATGCTATCATCCAAGCGTCAAATCCAGGTGAGACTCCACCGGTAATCGGCTGTTCGCATCAGATACAACACCATCGGGCCAGTTTTGCGACAGAGTCGCGACACAGTGTTGTTGTTCATCACATAGTATAAGCATAGCACACTTGATACTTGCCAATCCCTTTGATGGGAAAGGAGTACGATCCTATGGCAAAATCGCGGACCGAATTGATGGTTGATCGCCTGCGCGATCTGCAGGCGGGGACTCCGGATATCGAGGCTTCGGCGATGGTGAGTGTGGACGGCCTGATCATGGCTTCATCGCTGCCTGCTGGAGTCGAAGAGGATCGGGTCTCGGCCATGTCCGCCGCTATGCTGTCGCTTGGTGAGCGCATCGCGAGCGAACTAGGACGTGGCGTGCTCGATCAGGTCTACATTCGTGGCAACAATGGGTTCGTGATCCTGATGTCTGTCGGCGAAGAGGCTGTCCTGACAGCCCTGGTCCGCGAGAGTGCCAAGTTGGGCTTGATCTTCCTTGACATGAAGCGTGCTGCTAACGATCTTGAAAACCTTGTGTGATCCCATTGCGCGGCTGGACCGCGCGCATCCGCCAGGATGCAACCGCAAACACTCGCCGGGGAGCATGGCTGTCATCGCCTAAGCTCCCCGTCTCTTTGTTCAGGGAGTTGATCGCGCCCCTCGGTGACTATGTGTGCCTGACCGTTGCTTGCGTTTGCGCCATCAGTGCGCCCATTACATATCAGGAACAGACTGTATGCCAAAGTACATCTTCTGCACCGGAGGAGTTGTCAGTTCAGTGGGCAAAGGCGTCACTGCCGCTGCCATTGGCCGAATCCTCAAAGCGCGCGGGATCAAGGTCGCCATCCAGAAACTCGATCCCTATTTGAATGTGGACCCTGGTACCATGAGTCCCTATCAGCACGGCGAAGTATTCGTCACTGCCGACGGGGCCGAAACTGATCTCGACCTGGGACACTACGAGCGTTTCACCGACGAAAACCTCGACCAGACCTGCAATGTGACCACCGGCCAGATTTATGCCGAAGTGATCGCTAAAGAGCGCCATGGAGATTATCTCGGTGGAACCATCCAGGTGATTCCCCATATTACCAATGAGATCAAGCGCCGGATCACACTGGTCGGCCAGAAAAACGAAGCTGAAGTCGTCATCGTTGAAGTGGGCGGCACCGTAGGCGACATCGAAAGTCAGCCGTTCCTCGAAGCAATCCGCCAGCTTCGTACCGACCTGGGGCGCGACCAGACACTCTATATCCATGTGACTTTCCTGCCCTACATTGGCGCAACGGGTGAGTTGAAGACCAAACCAACCCAGCACAGCGTCCGCGAGCTGCGAGGGATGGGCATCCAGCCCCAAGTGATCATTCCGCGCACCGATCACCCGGTGAGCCGCGAGATCATTGCCAAAATTGCGCTCTTCTGCGATGTCGAACCTCGCGCCGTCATCCCGCTGGAAACCACCAACAACATCTATAACGTGCCGCTTGTGTTGGAAGATGCCGGGCTGGGCGATTACATTGTGGAGCTTCTTGACCTGCCCCGGCGTCCTCCAAAACTCGACGATTGGCGCAGCCTGATTGACCGAATGCAGCAGGTTTCAACCCCGGTGCGCATTGCTCTGGTGGGCAAATATGTCGAACTGCACGATGCCTACATCAGCGTCAAAGAAGCCCTCACCCATGCTGCTGTCGCGCTCAAGCGAAAGCTTGAGATCGAGTGGGTCTATTCCGGCGATCTCGAAAAAAACAAGGGCTGGGATGTGTTGAGCAGCGTAGATGGCATCGTCGTGCCTGGTGGATTCGGCTATCGTGGAATTGAAGGAAAAATCCTGGCGGCTGAATTCGCGCGCACGCGCCATATCCCCTACCTGGGCCTATGCCTGGGAATGCAGGTCATGTGCATTGAGTTTGCCCGCAATGTGCTCGCCCTCGAAGATGCCAATAGTTCAGAATTCGACAGCGGCACCCCTCACCCCGTTATCGACCTGATGCCCGATCAGCTGAACGTGGCCAACCTTGGCGGGACAATGCGCCTCGGCCTCTATCCTTGTCACCTGAAAGCCGGTTCCAAGAGTGCTGCCGCCTACAATGTGCCGGTAGTGAACGAGCGTCATCGCCACCGTTTTGAGTTCAACAACCACTACCGCGAGCGATTTGAAGCGGCAGGCGCGCGCTTCACCGGCCTCAGCCCCAACGGGCAGCTGGTCGAAATCATGGAAATCGCCGATCATCCCTTCATGGTAGGCAGCCAGTTCCATCCAGAATTCCAAAGCCGTCCGGATCGGCCACACCCATTGTTTCAAGCTTTTATTCAGGCTGCCTGCACCACACCGCGCAAAGCCGATCCCGCCCCGTCTTCTGGCGATGAGGACTGAGCGCTAGCTGTTTATCGGAGAACACATATCCATGACGAACCCCGAAGAACTCTGGGCTGGCATCCTAAGCCGACGCGCCGTTCACATTCTTGCGGCATGGCACACCCTCGACGCTGAAGAACGCACGGCAGTTTATGCACACCTTGTGCGCATGGCCACCGAAGAAGGATGGACCGAGCCGCAGCGCGTCTCTGCGCAAGCCGCGCTCGATGTGCTGCCTGCGCCAGATGATAAGCCGGGCAGCGAACCAGAGTGATTGCCAACGTGCCCAACAAAAAACAGGTCGGATATCCGGCCTGTTTTTTTTACGTGAATCACTTATCGCCCGGCAGATATGGGATGTCTGCAGGTTAGCTGTTTCTGTGCCGATCGATCAACTCGATGATCTGCAGCAGCACCTGGCGCACGCTCGACTTGCTGGTAGCTACACAGGGCATCACGGTGATGTTCGGGCCGGGATTCATACGGCGACGTACTTCTTCCAGACTGACGGCATTTGGCAGATCGGTCTTGTTGGCAACAACCAGGTAAGGCACATCGTGAAAACCAGAAAATAGCTGGATCAAATCCGCCGCGTCAGGGAACGACGGTGGATCAGTGCTGTCCACCAGAACTACAAACCCGTTCATCTCGCGGGCAAGAATCTCCCACATGAAGTCAAAACGCGCTTGCCCTGGCGTGCCATTGAGATGCAGGGTTTTTCCATCCAGTTCGACCCGGCCATAATCCATCGCCACCGTCGTTTCCGACTTGATTCCCCGGTCCTCAGTCGTGATCTTGCGCTCGGTCGTCACCACGTCGATATCTGAGATCGTCTTGATGAATGCCGTCTTTCCCGAATTGAACGGCCCAGTGATGATCACCTTATACAGGATAGACACAAAACCCTCCTTCAACAGCCGACCGCGTTCGGTATCTACTCTTTGCCATGCTTGAAATCCACGAACCGGTATCCAACCCCGCGCTCAGTCAGGATGTACTTGGGATCCGAAGGGTCTTCTTCGATCTTCTCGCGCAGATAGTTCACATACAATCGCACATAGTGCGTCTCGTCGCGGTATTCATATCCCCACACTTTGGCCAGAAGCTGCTCGTGGGGGACCGTCCACCCGGCATTTTCAATGAGGTGATACAGCAGGCGGTATTCCGTCGGGCGCAGCTTGATATGTTCACCTGCGACGATTACTTCGCGGCGGTTGAAATCCACACTCAGCCTATCGTCGATGCGCAGAACCGCCTGCTCTGGCGATGCGCTGGGCATCTCGGCACGACGCAGCACGGCCCGCACCCGGCTCGAAAGCTCGCGCGAGCCAAACGGCTTGGTGACATAATCATCCGCACCCAGCTCAAGCCCATAGACTTTGTCGTCCTCTTCGCCCTTTGCAGTCAGCATAATGACGGGGATGCTGGAAAACTCACGCAGCATCCGCAGCGTCTGGAATCCGTCGAGTTCTGGCATCATTACATCCAACAGCACAAGGTCGGGCAGCTGTGTCCGAATCATGTCTAGTGCCTGCAAACCGTTATAAGCTTCGAGCACCTGGTACCCTTCCAGTTCCAGGTTCATTCGGATGAATCCGATCATGCGCGGTTCATCGTCCACAACCAGGATTCGCTTGGCATCACGTGGCAGTGTGCGTGGTGGTTTGCTCGACATTGGTTCTTCACTCCAACAGCCAACAGGGTCAGCAAAGCGCGCATTCTGAGCGCGCATTACACATCAACCGATCTCCGCCTGGCACCTCACAAATCGAACGGGCTGACGATATCTTCTTCTTCACCCGTAGGCATCACCTGAACGAAGTTGATTCGCCACCAGGGGATGATTAACGTCTGAACATCGGCCAAAACATAATGCACGTCCTTGCCGTCGCGTCGGCGCGGATTCATGCACGTGATCGACGTATCCTTCGGGTCTGGCAGCGACTCAACCTCGGCCATGATCGGCTCTTCATTGCTGACGTGAATCAACAGGGTATACATGGACCATTCACTCCCCTATGACGGTCTGACACACAAAACTCAGCCGGCCTATTTGAAGAATATATGGAATACCAGTTTCCCCATACGGATTTCATCGCCGTCTCGCAGCACGCGCGGCTGATGTGGATTCAGCCGCTGACCGTTCAGATGAGTGCCGTTCGTGCTGCCCAGATCAATCAGAGTCAGTGTATCTTCGCCGCGCCGGATCGCGGCGTGACGGCGCGATACTCCCTTTTCGGCGGCACCATAGGGCCCCAAATCCAGATCGAGCGTCTGCCCCATATTCTCATCAGAACGCCCAATCAAAAGCTCGTCTTTGGGGGCAATACTGAGCGGCTGACTGAAATCGCGCAGCCGGATGATAATCGATGAGCTGCGATCAAAACGCGCCGTCCCCCAGGTTGGACGGCCAGCATATGTCGATGCGTCCTCATCCAATAAACGGTTAGTGGCCAGACTCTCCACTTGTTTGCCAGAGAACGGCTGACCACATTCCTCGCAAAACAATATGCCTTCGCGGTGCTGCTGTCCGCAATACGGGCAGGCTTTCATTGCTCATTCTCCCCCGGACTGGGCTGAGCCAGCAGCATACGCGTACCAAATTTGAGGCTTTTTCGTCCTTCCTCAGAAAGCATATTTGTTTTGGATACCCGTTTCGCTTCGCTAATTGCACGTTGGGCCAATGCGTCTTGCCCCGCGGCCAAAAGACGCGTTGCCAGGTTTTCGAGCCGCCGCGTGGCCTCCAAGACATTCCCGGCATCAATCGACGCCTGGGCTTTTTGCTGCATTCGGTAGAGTGTCAATTTTCCAAGCGCATCCAGAATCGCCAGCGGCGGCTCTTCTGACTGTGGCTTTTCCGAAATTTCAATCGAAATATCGCTCAGCACCTGGTAGGCCTGCCGGTTGGCCGCCAGGACATCGCCCGTCACATCCAGCCGCGCCATTGTGCGAAATCCTGTCTTGCGGCCAGGCGGCATCTGGAGTTGAATCAACAGTCCCAGGGTCTTGTTGACCTGAAGCATCCCCAGTTGTAAGGGTTGTGTATCAATTTCCACGGGCTGCGGGTTGGGGTGAAGCTTGAAAACGGACTCCAGGACAACATCTGCATCCGGCGCAATTGACACCTGCACCCGATCAACAAAAGCGTCTCCCAGGCTGCGCACACGCTGATTCAAGAAACGCTCGACTGCTGCCGGCGTATTGACATAGGTCGAGGTCCCGCCAGTCGTTGAGGCGAGGGCATCAAGGAAATCGTCGTTCCATTCCTCCCCAATACCCATCGCGCTGATTCCAATGACTTCTTTGGGCGCCTCTTCAGCCAGTTCCAGGCATTTCTTCTCATCCCCATAGGTTCGCCCGTCCGTGAGGAGAATAATGTGATTGACCCGCTTGCGATCTAAAAAGCGCCTGCATTCCTCAAGGCCAGCCTGCAGCGCCGGGAAAATGGAGGTGCCGCCGTCGGCGCGCATCATCGTCACCGTTGCCTTCATCGACACCTTGTCACTAATCCGGCTGGCCGGAATGAGCACCTCGGGAAAATCGCTGAAGCTTACAACAGAAAACACGTCATCCGGCGTCAACTGTTCGATAATCTGGTGGGCCGCCACCTTCACCCGCTCCAGACGCACACCATTCATCGACGTGCTGCGGTCCAACACCAGCACCAGGTTGAGTTGAGTTTCGCGTTTTTTCTCCGGTTGACCCTGTCGCATTGCCACAATCTCCAACAGCAGGTAGACAACCTGAGGCTCGTTAAGGACGCTCAAAACACGCTTGCTGGGAGTCACGCGCAGCGAAAAGTAAGGTGGTTCCTCGCGCAGTTTTCGATAGGTCAGGTCATACTGCGCGCGCGATGCCGCATTGCCCAGTACTTCGTAGGCAGCGGCAATATCACGGAATTGGATATCTGCGCCCTTATTCGGGTTGGCATCAGGATGAAACCGACGGGCGGCTACACGATACGCATCGCGAATGTCATCCTGGCTTGCTTCCGGTGATACGCCCAGTATGGCATAGAAATTTTGCACTCTATCCATGCATTTGCCCCCCACCGACTCCAGTCAGTGCCTCTCAGCCGGGCATCCTGACCAAAATTGCTGTGATGTTGTCGGGCCCACCGCGATCGTTGGCCATCTGAACCAACTCGACAACCGCGCGCTGCGGATCATCGTGAGCGTTCACAACCGACTGAATTGTGTCTTCTGGGACCATATTCCACAGCCCATCACTGCACAACAGCAGATGTGATCCGGGAGGCATTCGGCGTGTGATCGCATCCACGTCCAGATGATCGTTTTGCCCGATGGCCCTGTAGAGCACGTTACGCTGTGGATGCTCAGCAGCCTCTTCAGGAGTCAGTTGATCAAGCTCAATCAGGCGCTGCACTAACGAATGATCCCGCGTCATCTGTTCGATGCCTTCACTGCTCAACAGATAGGCGCGGCTGTCGCCAACATGTGCGATATACGCCAGATCGCCAAGAATTACCGCCAGAGTGACGGTGGTTCCCCCCTCTGGAATTTGCTCCGCGACCGCTTCGTTCGCTTTTTGGACCGCCTCACGCAGCACATCGGCGACTGTGGGACGATCGGGATCGTCCATTTTCTGCTCCAAGATGTAGTCATACACGTGGTGCAGCACATGATGCATGACCAACCGCACCGTCATTGCCGCGGCTTTTTCACCATCATGATGACCACCCATCCCATCCGCGACCACGAATACCCCCAGGGCGGCCAGGTTTTCGCTGCTGGTCCCCGATGATACGAAGCTATACATCGCGTCCTGGTTATTGCCGCGAATGCGCCCTAAATCGCTGAGTTGGCCGAATATCATACGCTGTCCAGGCCGAGGCATCACTGTCTCCAGGGGCGGCAGTGGGCGTGTTCCTGCAAAGTCTATCGGCTTTTGCAAAATCGGGGTCAGGTCTTCGCCCATCGATACTGTAGATGCGCCTCCCGGTTCCGGAGCAGATTCGATAGGGGCCGCTGCCTGTGAAGCGGATTCAGCAGGAGGAATATCGATCACCGGCTCAGGCGGAGGTGCCACCGCTTGGGAACCCTGAGTGATCACAACACTATTGTCCACAGCCGGTGAAGAAGTAGGGGTCGCCGACAACCCTAAGATACGGCGTATGATATTCATGACTGATCCCCAATGTGTATCATGCCTTTAGCGCATAGACCCGGTGATCCATCGATCCTATGTACACCACCCCATCATATACCGTCGGCGACGAGGGCACCGGGCCGCCTGTGGTGAAGCTCCATCGTTCTTTGCCGCTGCGCGCATCCACACTGTACACCTTGTGATCGATGCCGCCAAAATACACCGCCCCCGATGCGTACGCAGGCGAAGAAGTGATCTGGTTCTCAGTCTTGAAGTTCCACCGCTCTTTGCCACTCGAAATATCGATGGCATACAAAAAGCCATCGACCGATCCGACGAAAATCTTGTCTTCCCCATATGCCGGAGACGAAATCACCGGTTTATTCGTCCGGAAAGCCCAGACCTTCCACCCGCGCGCCAAGTCCAGGGCATAAACATACCAATCCATAGACCCGAAGAACACCAATCCGTCATGCTCTACCGGCGACGACGATACGCCGCGTTTGGCCTTGAATCGCCACACCACCTGCCCCGCCAGGTCCAACCCGGTCACATAACCCGATTCCTGCCCAATGACGATTAACTCGTCCGTAACCAGCGGGCGCGTGCGGATCGGATCGCCACCTTCCCAGGTCCAGCGCACCCTGCCAGTGGCAAGCTGGACCGCATACAGATTGCCATCGTCGCTCGCAACGAACACGTGCCCATGCGCCACTGCGGGTGATGACAATACAGGACCGCGCGTGGGCACGGTCCAGGCCAGCTGGCCCAGGCGAAGGTCAACCGCATAGAGCAGATTATCGGTCGAACCGAACAGGATCAGGTTCTCATTTGGAGCCACCGCTGGCGAAGACACAATTGCCGCGTCGGTCGTATATTTCCAACGAAACGATCCATCCTGGATGTTGACCGCATACAGGTTGTTGTCATGCGCACCCACATAAAGCACTCCGCGATAGACCAACGGAGAAGAACGTACCTGGTCTTCACATTGGAAGCTCCACAACGCATCAACATCGCTGGCTGCATGCCACGTGCTGGCCTGGTCCCCCGCCTCAGAAGGTGCGCCGCCCACAGACGCACCCATGAACTGCGGCTTTTGCAGCTTCTCCAGCTCAACTTTCATATCATACGCGTTGGCATAGCGTTCGGCGGGGTTGAAGGACAGCGCCTTCATGATGATCGCCTCGAACGCAGGGGGAACCTGAGGATTTGCCTCGCTGATCACGCGCTCGGTGAATGTGAACGGCGGCTCCAGGCGCGGATCGCGGCGTGTCAGGATATGGTGCATGGTCGCCCCAACCCCGTATACATCGCTGGCCGGCGTGGCCTCTCCCCGGTATTGCTCAGGAGCCGAATACCCCTCAGTGCCGATCATCGTCCCCTTCTGGCCCGCCTGGAAAATCTTGGCAATCCCAAAATCAACCAGCCGCATCCTCCCATGCTGGTCGATCATGATGTTAGACGGCTTCACGTCGCGAAAGATAATCGGCTCCGGCTCCTGCTTGTGGAGATATCCCAGCACATCGCACAAGTCAATGGCCCAGCGCAACACAGTCTCCACCGGCAAAAAGTCGGTCATCGAATTGATAATGGCTTCCAGGTCGCGCCCGTTGATATATTCCATCACCAGGTAGGCACGTGTTTTGCTGGGAAAATAATCGTAGATTTCGGGAACAGCGGGGTGGTTGAGCGACGCGAGCATATCCGACTCGCGCTCAAAGGTGCGCAGTGTCATTTCGCGCATACTCTGGTCGGTCGATAGGTTGAGCATCTCCTTGACTGCGACGTGGCGTACCACATTGGGAAAACGCAGATCGCGGGCCTGGTAGACCGACCCCATACCGCCCACCCCAATCACACCGGTGATGCGGTAGCGCCCTTGCAGCACCGAACCCGGTTGGAGAGTCCCATCCCCACCGGAGGGCTGATCGGGCGGATTCTTGCCAAACTTCTGTGTATCGACCATCGAGCCACCCTATGAGTGCTATGATGAATGGAGATAACTCGTGTGATTACCCGAATAGTTTCGGTTATTATAGTGTCAGGCCCATGTTCTGGCAATCGTTGTAATCAAGGCTCAATACCATGTCATCGCTCACTTTTCAGGCTGCTTTAACTGCTGCCCCATGTCCGGAATCGCCGCTGGTTGATCCGCTTGCGGTTTACCTGCACATTCCCTTTTGCCACACGCGCTGCACCTATTGCGCCTTTAACACCTACACGTCCCAGGAGCATCTGATCCCAGCCTATGCCCGCGCCCTGTCCAACGAGCTTCGCCAGGTCGCTGGTCCACACCGCCGCCCGGTAGATACCCTCTATTTCGGTGGCGGCACGCCCAGCCTTGTCCCGCCCGACGATCTGGCCCAGGTCCTGGAACAGTGCCGCGATTCATTCGATGTCGCGCCCGATGTCGAAATCACGCTCGAAGCCAACCCTGGCGATGGCGATCTGGCCTATCTTCGTGCAGTGCGAGCGCTGGGTGTAAACCGCTTGAGCATTGGGATGCAGTCTGCCCACAGCAGCGAACTGCGAATGTTTGCGCGCCGTCATACCCTCGATGACATCGCCGCTACGGTACGCGCTGCACGCCAGGCCGGGTTCGACAATCTCAGTCTCGATCTGATCTACGGTGTGCCGGGCCAGACTCTGGCCATGTGGCAGCACAGCTTACGCGCTGCCCTGGCCCTCGCCCCCGATCACCTGTCGCTGTACAGCCTGGGCGTCGAAGACGGCACGCCTATGCAGCGCTGGGTGGCACGTGGCCAGATCGCAGCACCCGATGCCGACCTCGCCGCCGACATGTACGAATGGGCAGCTGACTGCCTCGCCCAGGCTGGTTTTGAGCAGTACGAGATCAGCAACTGGAGCCGTCCGGGTCGGGCCTGCCGCCACAATCTGCATTATTGGCGAAACCAGGCCTACCTGGGTCTGGGGGCAGGTGCCCACGGTTATGCCGATCGCACCCGCTATGTCAACACTCTCCGGCCCGATGCATACATCGCGCGCGTGACAGCCCAAAACGAACCCCGTCCTTTTCCGCTCTCCGCCGCGGCAGACGAAGTTGAAGTGACCGATGCGCGGCAGGCAATCAGCGATCATATGATTATGGGTCTGCGTTTAGTCGAGGAAGGGGTCGGCCTGGTGGATTTTGCCTGCCGCTTCGGGCTAGACGTGCGGGACATCTTCGGCCCTACACTGGATCGCCTGATCGGTCTCGGCCTGATCGAACAGCTGCCCGACCGGGTGCGTTTGACACCGCGTGCACGTTTGCTTGGCAATCTGGTCTTCGCGGAATTTATCCTGGACTCGTGAGGAACCCCCGATGCGATCAATGAGATGGCGTCCTGCTTTTTGCCTGGTCGCAGTCGTGGCTTCTGCGCTGTTAGTTTCGTGCGGCAGCCACGATTCACACTCCGCAACACCCACGTCCACCCCAGAAACCCAGCAGTCCCCGGCAGAGGCTCCGCTCCCGCGCGGCACCCAGTCGCCTACCCTGATCGCTCTGCAGCGCGACTATGAGGTACTGTCCGATGCGCACGAGGCGATGATGGGAATCTGGGAAAACCTGGCCGCCGGGCAAACCGCACAGTGCGGCCAATACCCTGATCTGGTCGCACCGGGCAGTATCAGTGCTGAAGGTGAAGCGATCCTCGAACCGCTGGCAGAGGCACTGCGTCAGGCTGCGATTGGCTTAAACACCTCGGTCGATCTGTGGAAAGCCGAATGCCTGAAACTGCGCACCACCACTGGTTCAGACGTGATCAACCAGGGGCGGCTGTCCACGCGTGCCGCTGGTGACGCGCTGCGCATCGCTGCGCCGCTGCTCAGCGATGTTCAGGCGCGCTGACCGTCGCTCCCGCCGCGTCAAGGATAGGGATACAGTGGGGTTGCCTTGAGCGCCGCGATATTGCCTGCACCGGCGGCGAACATGGCGATTCGAAGCTGCGTGCTCAGCTCCCAGATCAAGGTCCGAACTGCTTCGTCCGATTGATTGGCGGCGTGCAAAAATGGCCCGGCCAACCCGCCCAGGTCCGCGCCAAGCGCAATACATTTCGCCACATCGATCCCGTCGCGCAGCCCGCCGCTGGCGAAAATGGGCAGGCCCGGCGCATTTTCACGCGCGTAGCGGATAGCCTGCGCGGTCGGAATGCCCCAATCGGCGAAAGCTCGCGCCACGTTCGCGTGCTGAGCCGTCGGGGCGCGGTGAAATTCCACTTCCGACCACGAAGTTCCCCCTGCCCCGGCAACATCAATCGCCGAAACGCCCGCCTCGAACAGCTGCCGCACATCTTCCGGCGAGAAGCCCCACCCCACTTCTTTGGCGATAACCGGCACCTCCAGTGCCCGACATACCTTCTCAACCCTGGCGAGCAGCCCGCGAAAGTTGCTGTCGCCCTCAGGCTGCACGGCTTCCTGAAGGGCGTTGAAATGTAGAATCAGCGCATCCGCACCGATCATCTCAACCGCCCGGCGGCATTCATCGATGCCGAAGCCGTAGTTCAGCTGAACCGCTCCAAGATTGGCGAACAACAAGATGTCCGGGGCGATAGGTCGCACTATATACGATGCCCCCTGGCTGGAATCTTCCAACGCCGAGCGCTGTGACCCTACCCCCATCGCAATCCGGGCCTCCTGAGCAGCAGCAGCCAGTGCTCGATTGATCTGCTGCGCCCGTTCCGTTCCGCCGGTCATCGACGAGATCATCAGCGGCGTGCTCAGCGTTTTGCCGAACACCGTCACCTGGGTATCAATTTCCGCCAGGTTAAGTTCAGGCAGCGCCCGGTGCATGAACCTCAGCGACTCCAACCCAGTCCGCACACGCGGAAACTGAACATCCTCATTGAGGTTGATCTGGATATGGTCTTCCTTGCGCTGTTCCGTCGCCTCAGGCCTCGTAACTTTTGCCATCAGGTGGTGTTCCTTATGGATGTAGCCAGTTCTGGACAGTGCCGATCAAAGCATGTACACTTGCATCAGGTGGCATTGACCCTCATAACTTTCGCCCTGGCATGGTGACAGTATAGGAATGATGCGACCTGAACGCCGGACAGACTATAGCATAACTCGCCTGTTCGGTGTACAGTTATGCGCGGTAAACTCATCAGCACGATCTGAGCTGACTGACCTGTAAAAAAGCCACAACACCAATTGGAGGGAACAACATGGCGACCACTGAGGAGCGCGTGACCAAAATCATCGTGGATCTGCTGGGTGTCGATGAGTCCAAAGTCACACCCGAGGCACGGTTTCGCGAGGACCTCGAAGCCGATTCGCTCGATCTGGTTGAGCTGATCATGGCCTTTGAGGACGAATTCAACGGCGAGATTTCCGACGACAAGGCCCAGGAAATCACCACCGTGGGTGACGCGATCAACTACATCAAGACCGAGATGGGTGGCTGATCGCTCATTCAGCCGGGGCAGACTTCTGCCCCTCATCACGATCCAATCAGGCGGCTTCTGACATCTCTGGTGTCAACCGCCT
>DAOUFU010000036.1:0-4446 GCA_034429275.1 Anaerolineae bacterium
GAGCGATAATGGCGTGTTCAACTTCGAGGGGGGCAGCTATGCCAAAGTGATCCGGCTCTCGCAGGCGGGCGAGCCGGAAATCTGGGCGGCGACGCGGCGGTTCGGCACGATCCTGGAGAATGTGAAGATCGACGCGCTGCGCCGCCGGGTGGACCTGGACGACGCGACCTTCACCGAAAACACGCGCGCCTCGTATCCGCTGATGCACGTGCCAACCGCCGATCCCGGTGGCGTGGCCGGGCACCCGAAGCACATCGTCTTCCTGACGGCGGACGCGTTCGGCGTGATGCCGCCTATCGCAAAACTGACGCCCGACCAGGCACAGTATCACTTCCTGGCGGGGTATACGGCCAAAGTGGCTGGGACGGAGCAGGGGGTCACCGAGCCGACCGTGACCTTCAGCACGTGCTTCGGCGCGCCGTTCATGCCGCGGCACCCTACCGTCTACGCGCAGATGCTGGCCGAGCGCGTGCACAAGCACGGCTCGCACATCTGGATGGTGAATACCGGCTGGACGGGCGGACCGTATGGGGTGGGGCACCGGATCGCGCTGGCGCATACGCGGGCGATGGTGCGCGCGGCGCTGGCGGGCAAGCTGGAAAACGTGGACACGGTGATCGACCCGGTGTTTGGCTTCGCTATTCCGGTGGCTGTGCCGGGCGTGCCTTCGGAGATGCTGATTCCGCGCGATACCTGGCCGGACCCGGCGGAATATGACGCCAAAGCGCGCGACCTGGTGGCGCGCTTCCACAAGTATATGACGCAGTTCGACGACTTCATGAGCGACGGCGTGAAGGCGGCAGCGCCCCGGTTTGTGTAGGGGCTGTGGCTAAGGGGGCGGGCCGCCCACCGTGATGGCTTTGTGATAGACCATATCGCGCCGGATGACCGTCATTCCGGCGCGTTCGTAGATCTGGATCGCGCCGGTGTCGTTCTGGGAATCGACTCCAAGTTCGGCGTGAGTCCAGCCGCGCGCCCAGAACAGGCCAAAGCTGCGCCACAACAGCGCCCTGCCGATTCCACGCTTGCGCCAGCCGGGCAGCACGCCGATGGCATCCACCCACCCGGTGAGCGGGTGGTCTTCGCCATAGGCGCGGCAGAGCGCTGCCCCCACAATCTGGCCGGAGGCCGTGTCTTCGGCTACGCTCCACAGCGCCGGGTCATAACGCGGGCCGCTCATTTTCTCGTGCTGCCAGGACTCGAAGGGGTCCGGGGCGCGGCCAAACTGCCCCCGAAACGCTGCTTGATCCACCGTGTACACGGCGTAAGTATCGCGGGTGGGGTCGAAACTGCGCAGCCGGATACCCTGCGGCATGGGGATCGGGGTGGGGTCGCTGAGCGCGCCGCGCATGATGAGCGCCGTGCGGACGGGACGATACCCTTCGGCGGTCAGCAGGTCGATCTTGCTGGCCAGGGTGGAGCGAGCGGTGACATAGAGGCTGACGACGAAGGGATCGCGCAGGGCCGGGTCGTCGTGGTTGGGACCCTGGCGGACTCGCGCTTCACCGGCGCGCAGCAGCCGCGTGCCGATCCCCTGATTGCGGAAGGCCGGGTCCACATCCCCATTGAGCCAGGCCTGCGCGCCATCCGCCTCGAAGAAGACATAGCAGAATCCGGCGATCTCGCCGCCGACCAGAGCGATCAGGCAGTCGTAGTCGGGGGTGCGGCCCGGCGCGCTGAAGAAGTGGCGCAGGTCGCGCTCGGTGATGAAGCTGGTCTCGCCATCGACGGCCAGGGCGCGGTTCATCACCGCGACCAGGGGGGGCAGGTCGGGCCAGCTAAAGGACCGGATGGTGACGCGCGGCAGCGGCATAAGAGACTAGTCGATCCGGCGCTCGTAGTCCCACGCACTATCGGCCAGGAAGATCACCGTGCCACCGGGCAGGGTGACATACACGCGCCCGCTGATCGCCGGCTGGTAGCGCATGGTATAGCCGACTTCGGGGGCGGTGGGCCATCCGAGCTTGACCTGCACGACCTGATTCTCGGTCCAGACCTTGCCAAACGCGCGTTGGGGAGGAATGGCGCCGGGCGGCACGGGCTGGTTGATGGCGATGGCCTCGCCGCGCCAGGTGTCGCGGTAGCGGCTCAACTGCCCGGAGCCATAGAGCACAAAGATCTCGCCGGTATCGGAGCGCGAGAGCATCATGCCGTACTGGAAGGGTTGATAGCTGCCGCGCACGGTGCGGGCATCGCCCGCCGGGCAGCCGCCCTGGGAATCGACCCCGAAGAAGTACAACATGCCGCACTCGATGCGCACGATGACGCTCTTCTGCGCCTGGCGGCCTGCCGGGTCGCTGGCGAACAGCACAAACCCGGCGGTGCTGACATAAGCGGGGTCGAGTGTCACGGTCCACGAGCTGGCCGGGGCGACGCTGGGGGCGGCTTCGGCCAGTTCGCCGGAGGGATCGAGCCGCCAGACGGAAAGCTCGCTCGCGCCGGTCACCTGCCACGAGACGGTCACCGTGCCGCCGCGCATGATCGGCGATGGCTCGGCGGTGAAGGTATCAATGCTGAGGGCAGGTGTGCCTGGCGGCGCGGCCTGGCCACCGGAGGAATGGATGCCACCGGTGATCGCGGGCTGAACCGGCGCGGCCTGGGCTGCCGCCTGAGCGGAGCCGATCACAGGCAGATCGGGGAGCGTGCGCGTATCAATCACGGAGCCGTCGCGCACATCGATCAGCCGCATTTGCAGCACAACCGGCCCGCCGCCGGTCGGCAGCAGCGGTGCAAGCTGGCCGGTGCCGGTCGAGGCAATCCACACATTCGGGCGCGGAAGCTCCACATTGACGGTCGAGCCATCGGGCATGACTTGCTCAAAGACCGGGTTGGTGTGGGGCTGGCGGTTGCTGATCGACCACAGCACGGTGACGCGGGCGGTGCGGGCCGCCAGTTCGCCGGCGTTGAGCTGGCTGGCGGCAGTGCTGAAGCCGGTGATTGACGGGGCCGTATCGCCGGAATCGGTGTAGGGGATGGTGAGTGTGCGCTCATCCAGCGGGCGGTTTTGCGCATCGAGCACGGCCAGCTTATAGCTGGGTGGGCCGAAGTTGAACGGGTGTGTCACCACGACCTCGACCCGGCCCACCGCCGGAAGAACGGGCGTATCGGGAAAGGCGAGCGGGACCCAGGTATTGATCTGGTAAGCATACAGCAGCGGGCGCTGATCGGCGCGCAGGCCGAGAATCTCCCAACGCAGGCGGGCCGAGGTCGTGCCGCTCTCTGCCTCGGCGAGGCTGATGGCGGGCAGATCACTCTCGAAGGCCAGGATGCTGGGCGGCGAGGCCGATCCCTGGGCATCGGCAGGGCTGAGCGGGGCGGCGGTCAGGGCGATGGCCAGCAGGAACAGCAGGCGCACAGTTTGCTTGATCATCGGTCGTCTGCTCCGTGCTCAGCAAGCCGATCACAGGGCAGAGTATACAACAACCGGGCAGCCGCGCGCGATGAGCGGCAGGCTGAAGACCATGAGTGCCTGCTGCCAGTCGTGCGAGCCGTCTTCCAGATCACCGAGAATATCTAACAACTCAGGCAGAACTGCCTCGATGGTGTCACGATCCAGCCGGGCGTGACGGTCGAGCATGTCGGGCAGATGGGTGGGCGATTGCAGAAAGCCCAGCACCCAGTTCACCAGGGTATAGCCGCTCATGATGGTGGCGCTGAGGCCGTACTTCTCTTTGACGGGGTCCAGGCTGTGGGTGTAGGCTGCGCGGGCCTGGGGCGCGGTTTTATGCAGGCGGTTGGCATCGAGCTG
This sequence comes from Anaerolineae bacterium, assembly GCA_034429275.1. Lineage (GTDB taxonomy): Bacteria > Chloroflexota > Anaerolineae > Aggregatilineales > Aggregatilineaceae > DAOUFU01. The sequence continues at coordinate 3,749 of DAOUFU010000036.1, forward strand.
CTGAACTAACGACTGGTATCCGGCATCCTGGTAGAGGGCCTTGGGGGCGAGATTGAGCAGACGGTTGGCTTCGTCTACGGTGATGTGCAGCAGGTCGGCAATCTCTTCGGGGTGCATTGAGCGATCTCCTTGTCGGTCCGGGCGCGCGGGGCGTGCCCGGAGTGTGTATTCAGCAGGGCAGTATAGCACAAGAGCGCGGCTCGGAACAGGCTGGGGGGCCTGCCGGAAGCGGATGATCTATGAGAAAAGAACCGGCTGTGGTTGCCCGCGAGAGTCCGGCCTCACCCCCGACCTGCGCGCCTCATGGGAGGCGCTTGGTCTGCCCCCTCTCCGAAAATTTTGTACAGACCGGGGACATGGGTAACAGAGTGACGGGGACATAGGTAACACTGGTAAGGGTATCATGAGCCAGGCCGAAAATCCAGGTTGCTGACGTGATAGTCGGCGAAAAAGCCGAGCCACACACCATCCTGGGAAGGGTCTGGACGCAGGCCCACCGGATAGCCGCGAAAGGCACGCCCGACGCGCCAGGAGCGATTGCGAAAGGAATTCTTGCGTGCCACATCTACCTGGCGAACCTGGTCGGTAGCTGGGTAGACCAGGGGCGGCAGCGGGTCAGGGAAAGGGCGCGGCGACGGGCGATAGCGGGTGACCGGCGGCTGTTGGCCCAGCGCCTCGTGTGGACGGTCCAGGTTGTA
>DAOUFU010000037.1:0-4621 GCA_034429275.1 Anaerolineae bacterium
TACACCAAATGGCGCGGGGGGGGCGAGCCGGTCTGGGTGGGCTTCGCCAATTACGAGCGGGCCTTCGATGACAAGGCGTTTTGGGCGTCCTTCCAGAACAACTTACAACTGGTCATCGCCATGACGGTCATTCCTACCATTTTGGGGCTGCTGCTGGCCGTATTCCTCTACGACAACATCACGCACCATTTCGGCGAGCGCGCCTCCAGTTTTTTCCGCGCCGGGTTCTACCTGCCGCAGATCATGCCCCTGATTGTGGCTGCGATTGTCTGGCGCTGGATTTACCAGCCGGATTGGGGCATCCTCAACTGGTTGTTGGACGCGGCAGGGCTGGGCCGATATACCCAAAACTGGCTCGGCGACCGCGACACCGCGCTCAAGTCGATCATGGGGATGATGGTCTGGTTCCAGATCGGCTACCCGCTGGTCATCTTCATGGCGGCGCTTCAACGCGTCGATCCGCAGCTTTATGAGGCGGCCTCGATTGACGGGGCGAACTGGGGACAGAAGGTCCTGCGCATCACGATTCCCATGATCCGGCCCGAAATATTCGTGGTGATTTTGACGACCGCGATTCACGCCATGAAGGTGTTCGCGCCGGTCTACGCCATGACCAGGGGCGGCCCCGGCACGGCTACCATTGTTGCGTCCTATTTCTCGTACAAAAATTTCTTCGAGCGGCCCAATGTCGGTTTTGGGGCTACCATCGCGACTCTTCTCACCGCCATCATCATCTTGCTGACCGTGGTGTTCATTTTGGTGCAGACACGGCAAGAGCAACGGGAGAGTCAATAACATGGCATACCGATCGCTGGTTCTCACACGGCAGGGCAAACCTATGAGCGTCCTCGCCGCAAAGTACATCTCGCTGATCGTGCTGCTGGCCCTGCTGGTGGTCGTCCTGTTTCCGCTGCTCATGATCACGCTGAATTCGTTCAAGACGGAAGACGAATACTTCCGAAACGGGCCGCTCAGCCTGCCTCAGCGTATCTCGCTCGACAACGTCCGGGCCGTCTGGGACCGGTTGGATTACACGGTGAAGCTGAGGAACAGCCTGATCATCAGCCTGACCACCGCCATCGCCGGGGTGACTCTCTCGCTGCTCAACGCGTTCGCGCTGGGCATCGGCAAGATCAGGGGACGCGCGTTTTTCCTGGTCTTTTTTGTGATGGCAATCACCCTGCCCAACGAGGTGTTGGCCTATCCCCTCTACTACATGTTCAAGGAAATCGGCCTGTATGACTCCCGGTGGGCCATTGTGATCATTTTTGCGGTGCTGCACAGCGCGTTTGGCACCTACCTGTTGTCTTCTGTCTTCGCCGTGTTTCCATCCGAACTGCTGGACGCGGCACTGATTGATGGGAGTAACAAGCTGCAGCTCTTGTTTCGGATCGTCGTGCCCATCAACTGGCCGTCGCTGTCGGTCCTGTTTGTATTCTTCTTCATCTGGACCTGGAACGAATTTTTCCTGCCGTTGATTTTTCTGGTCTCCAATGCCAACCAGACCGTCCCCCTGGCAGTCGCCATGTACCAGGGACAGCGAGGCGCGGCGGCGACCTTTCAGAGCACTGCCGCCCTGCTGGGCGTGCTGCCCTGCATCATCTTTTTCATCCTCTTCCAGCGCACCCTGGCCAAGGGGATTGTGGCGGGCAGTATCAAATAGGAATAGGCGAGGCTATCGGAGGGGGTAATCTCATGGGCCAGTTTTGGGTCGAAGGCTCGGTACTGACCTGGCAAGACAACCAGCAGAAGGTGTGGATTCAACCGTGGGGCCGGGATGGTCTGCGAGTCCAGGCTAACCTGGCCGGGCACCCGTTGGAACTGCCGCAGGCGCTGCTCGATGTGCCGCCGGTGGAACCATCCGCCGTGCGCGTGGAAATGGACGAGCACGCGGCGAGCATTCAGAACGGAGCGATCCGGGCGGTCATGACGCGCGGCGGACGGCTGCGCTTTGTCCATGCTGCGTCGGGTGATCTGCTGCTGGAAGAGCGCGACAATTCGGCGTATCACATGCCGCCCAACCGGCATTTCAAACCGCTTCAGGGCGCGCTGTACCAGATCGAGGCCTGGTTCAGCGCCCAGGAAGGCGAGCGGTTCTTTGGCCTGGGCCAGCACCAGCACGGGCGACTCGATCAAAAGGGCTGTGTCATCGAGCTGCACCAACGCAATACCGAGGTCGCCATCCCGTTCCTGGTCTCTAACCGCCGCTACGGGTTTTTGTGGAATAATCCCTCGGTGGGGCGCGTGGAACTGGGCATGAATGCTACACGCTGGATCGCCGAAGGCTCGCGGCAGCTTGATTACTATGTCGTCTGCGGCGAGACCTATGCCGCGATCCTGGAGCGTTATGCCGAAGTCACCGGTTTTTCACCGGTGCTGCCGGAATGGGCGTCTGGCTTCTGGCAGTGCAAGCTGCGCTATGAGACGCAGGACGAACTGATGGCTGTCGCACGGGAATACAAGCGGCGCGGGCGGCCCCTCTCGGTGATCGTCAGCGATTTCTTCAACTGGTCGCACATGGGCGATTGGCGCTTTGATCCCAAATGCTGGCCCGACCCGCCCGCGATGGTGCAAGAACTGGAAGCCATGGGCGTCAAGCTGATGGTGTCCATCTGGCCGACGGTCAGCCCCATCAGCGAAAACTATGAGACCCTGCGCGAGCGCGGCCTGCTGGTCAATAACGAATACGGCGTGGATGCACAGCACGTGTTCATCGATCATGACATCAACGGCCCGGCCTATTTCTGTTACTACGATGCCACCCATCCCGAAGGGCGGCGGTTTATCTGGGAGACGGTCAAGAAGAATTACTACGCGCAGGGCGTGCGCCTGTGGTGGCTGGATAACGACGAGCCGGACATCAATCCCTGGAACCCGCAGAACCTGCGCTTTCACCTGGGGAATGGGATCGAAGTTGCGAATCTCTATCCCCTGCTGCACCAACTGGCGTTCTACGAGGGGATGCGCGAGGCAGGGGAGACGGAGATTGTGACACTCTCCCGCTCCGGGTGGGCGGGCAGCCAGCGCACCAGCTCGGTGATCTGGTCGGGCGATATTGCGTCCACCTTCGAGGCGCTGCAGGCCCAGGTGCGGGCCGGGCTGAACATGGCGATGAGCGGCATTCCCTGGTGGACGACCGACATCGGCGGATTTCACGGGGGAGATATCACCACGCCCTATTTCCGCGAGCTGATCGTGCGGTGGTTCCAGTACGGCGTGTTCTGCCCGATCTTCCGCCTGCACGGTCACCGGATGCCCATCGACCGCCCGCTGCCTGCCAGCGGAGCCGATAACGAAGTCTGGTCGTTTGGCGAAGAGGTCTACGCTATCCTGCGCGACCTGCTGTTCCTGCGCGAACGCCTGCGCCCCTACATTCATCGGCAGATGCAGGCAGCCGCCGAGCGAGGACTGCCCCCGATGCGCCCGCTGTTTGTGGATTTCCCTCGCGACCCGGTGTGCGAAAGCGTCGACGACCAGTTTATGTTCGGGCCGGAGGTCCTGGTTGCGCCGGTGCTGCATCAGGGGGCGACCAGCCGCCGGGTGTATCTCCCGGCAGGCGTCACCTGGGTGGCCGCCGGGAGCGGGGCCGAGTATGTCGGGGGACAGTGGATCACCGCTGCCGCACCGCTTGACCGCATCCCGGTTTTTCTGCCGGTCGATTCGGCCCTGCGGAAGGTATGGGTGGGCGCGGCCCCTGAGTAAAAGACCGGGCGCGGCGGCGACCTTTCAGAGCACCGCTGTCGTGCTGGACATGCTGCCCTGCTGACCGCGCTCGACTCATCAGCGTTCTGCCCATTTTTGCTCGCTTGAGTGTCATGGACTCGCCGGGGTGAACGCTGACTGCCGCCACAAAAAACATCGCTTGAGCTTGTTCCTGGGCAAGCTCAAGCGATCTTCACCGCTATGTCTTGATCAAAGGGCATCTCCAGGTGAATCCCCGGAAACGCCGCTTTCTATTTTTCAGCATACAAGTGGCATTTCACGAGCGCACCTTCGACGTCGATATCTTTCGGTACCACGCTTTTGCAGATATCCATGACATCGGGGCACCGGCCCGCAAACTTACACCCCTGCCGCAGGTATTCTTCCTGTTCCAATTCAGCAAGTGTGACCCTGGTGGTCCAGCGTTGTTTGGGGTCTGCCTGAGGAATGGAATCGCGCAGAAGTCGTGAGTAGGGATGTTTGGGGTTCATCAGTACCTGTTCCACGGTGCCCATTTCGACGATATTGCCGCGGAACATGATGGCGATACGGTCGCTCACGTAATAGGCCGTCGCCAGGTCATGGGTGAGGTAAAGGATGCTCACCCCCAGCTCATCGCGGAGCTGTTTGAACAGGTTGACAATCGACATGCGCAGAGAGGCATCGACCATCGAGACCGGCTCATCAGCAATAAGCAGTTTGGGATCGGTGACCAGCGCGCGGGCAATCGAGATGCGCTGGAGCTGGCCGCCGGAAAACTCGCTTGGGTATTTCCCGGCGAACTCTTCATAGGTCAGACCCACCAGGCGCAGCTTTTGATCGATCCGTGCAATGGCTTCCTGCTTAGACCGGGCTAACCGGAAGTTGTGCACGGTTTCGTGAAAATAGGAATCGACGGTACGCAGCGGGTTGAAGGTGC
>DAOUFU010000038.1:0-10310 GCA_034429275.1 Anaerolineae bacterium
CATGAGGCGCGCAGGTCGGGGGTGAGGCCGGACTCTCGCAGGTCATCATAGCCGGTTATTTTCTCAAAGTGCATCAGGGGCAGGCGATGCTGTCTTGCTGCGCGCCGCGCCTGTGGGCATAATGGAAGCACAAACTGATCCTTTTTTGCCGCTGTTCACAAGGACAAATTTCGATGAAACTCGCTTTACTCGGTGGTGGTGGCGTTCGCGCGCCGTTGTTCGTGGCCTCAACTCTCAAGCGGGCGGAGCGCATCCACCTGGATGAGTTGTGTTTGATGGATATTGACGGCTCCAAGCTGGAGGTCATCAGCCAGGTGTGCCGGGTGGTCGCCGACCGCATGGGCAGCCGGGTTCGGCTGAGCGCAACCACCGACGCGCACGCCGCCCTTGAGGGCGCGAAATATGTGGTGACCTCGATCCGGGTGGGGGGTGACGAGGGGCGCGTGCTGGATGAGCGGATCGCGCTGCGGCGCGGCGTGCTCGGCCAGGAAACGACCGGCCCCGGCGGGTTTGCGATGGCGCTGCGCAGCATCCCGGCCATCCTGGGCTATGCGCAGATGATGGAGAAGCTCGCGCCGGGCGCGTGGATGTTCAACTTCACCAATCCGGCGGGGTTGGTGGCGCAGGCGCTGCACAACGCCGGGTTCAGCCGGGCGGTGGGCATCTGCGATGGGGCGAACCTGGCGCAGCACGCCGCCGCGTCGTGGCTGGGCGTGCCTGCAAAAGAAGTCCGCGCCGAGGTGTATGGACTCAATCACCTGTCGTGGGCCAGGCGCGTGTGGGTGAATGGGCGCGATGTGCTGCCCGACCTGCTGGCCGACGATGGCTTTCTCGCCTTCAGCGAGGATCGCGTCTTCGAGCCGGAACTGGTGCGGCAGTTTGGCGAATGGCTGAACGAGTACCTGTTTTACTACTACTACGCCGAGCAGGCGGTCGCCGCCATCCAGGGCGACGAAAAGACGCGCGGCGAAGAGATCGTCGAGATCAACCGGCACTTGCTGGCGGCACTGCGCAGCATCGACATCATGCGTGAGCCGGAGCGCGCCCTGCAGGTCTACTATGCTGCCAACGCGCGCCGCTCGGCGACCTATATGCACTACGCGCGCCCTGACGCGCCCGATATGGAAACTGCCGACCAGGCGCAGCACGAGGCCGCTGCCGGGCAGCAGGCCGATGAGGGCGAGGGATACGCCGGGGTCGCGCTGGACATCATCGAGGCGTTCGAATCCGGCGAGCCGCTGCATATCGCGCTCAATGTGCCCAATGCGGGCGCGATTGCCTGCATGGACGCGGATGACGTGGTCGAGGTGAGCTGCATCGTGGACCGCTTCGGCATTCACCCGCTGCCTATCGGCCAGGTGCCCGCGCCGCAAGAACTGCTGATGCGCGCCGTCAAGCAGTACGAGCGCCTGACCGTCGAGGCTGTGCGGACACGCAGCCGCCGGATCGCAGCCCAGGCGTTGATGGTGCACCCGCTGGTCTTGTCCTATTCACGCGCGAAGGCGCTGGTCGATGATTACCTGCAGGCTCATGCGCCCTACGTGGGCGAGTGGGCGTGATCGAATTATCAAGGGGGTGCTCGATGAGCTGGCAGATACGCGATCTTGCAAACGATGAGCATACGCTGACGGTCAAAGCGTGGAACTGGCTGCCGACCGTGTTGATCCTGGAAACATTTGGCATTCTGGATAAGGACCGCCTGGAACGCATGCAGTATAACGTGCCGGTTACCGTCAGCGAGCCAGAGGCGCGCGCTATCGCGGATCAGTTACAGAATCGCGTGCTGCCCTCGATAGCGGCGGGCGGAGACGATCTGCGCAGCCTGCCCCAGACTGGCGAACTGACCGAGGATGCCAGGCATCATTACGCAGCTACGCGCGAATGGCTGGGCAATTTCGCCGGGTTCTGCCGCACCTGCGGCGGGTTCGAGATCACCTGACACGGCACCCGGTAAGGTGATTCCTGCGGTGAGGCGAAATACAACTCCGGCCTCACCGCGCGCCTGGGGCGCTACAGCGGCTTGAGATAATTACCGGCTATGGTGATCCGCTAGAGTTCGGCCTCACCCCCGACCTGCGCGCCTCATGGGAGGCGCCTGGTCTGCCCCCTCTCCGAAAATTTTCGGAGAAGGGGCGAAGCGGCCCGGTTTTGGCCGCGCGGGGGTGAGGCCAGCCTTTCGCCCTCTCATATCCGATCAATGTGCATTGGGGCCCCATCCCATTTGTGATCGGGTAATCATTCAAAAAACCGGGCGCAGCTTGCTGCGCCCCTACGCACGACGTTACTGGGTTATTTGCGGGATGGGCGCTACAACGCCTTGCGGAAGAACACCTCGCCGATGCCGCCTTCGTTGATGCCGGACAGAATGCCGCATTCGACAAAGCCCATGTGCCGGTGCCATGCCTGCGGCTCCGGCTCGTTTACCTGCGAGGAACTCATCAGCGCGTGGTGGCCGTGCTGGCGCAGGAACGTTTCCAGGAACGCCAGCATGGCCCGGCCTATTCCCTGGGTGCGGTAAGGCTCGACCACCCAGATCAACGCGATATAGGGCAGCAAAGACCACAGGTACTCCAGGCGCAGGTAACCCACGCGCCGGTCCCCCGCTTCCGCGATGATGATCTCGCCCAGGTCAATCTTGCGCAGGATCACATCGGGGCGAATGTGATGATCCTGGGTTGCGCACCACGCGCTATCTTCGCGCGTGGCGAAGCGAACAGTCGGGCTAGCGGACAGGCTCATGGGAGTCTCCGGGGTTGCGGGTGAGCCAGCACGTGGCGGCCCAACATCCGGTGCTGTGCTGACTTTGCGCTAGAAGACGATCTCCGCGGTGGGGATAAGCTCGACACCGGCCTCGCTCAGTGCGTGGTGTGTCTCTTGGATCACACTGGCCGCGTTCTTGTGGAAGTTGCTGTGCGCATCGCTCGCCAGGATCACCCGGTAGCCCAGGTCCCTGGCTCCCAGGCAGGTCGCCTTGACGCAGCCGTGACTCACCAGCCCGGTAGCGACCAGGGTCGTGATGCCGCGCGCTTCAAGTTCCTGGCGGAGCAGTGTCTTCTCGAAGGCGTTGCCCTTTGTCTTGTGGATGACGAGATCGCCCTCGCCGGTCTGCACCTGGGCATGAACCTGCCAGCCCTCCGACTCCCTGGCCAGAAAGCTGTCGTTGGCGTGCTGGACGATGATCACCGGCGCGCCGCTCCGGTGCGCCTGGTGGATCAGCGTGTTGATGTTCGCCAGCAGCCGGTCAGCCTGGAAGATGGGAGTCGATTTTTCGAACAATCCGCGCTGCACATCGATCACCAGTAAGGCTGTGGTGGGGTTCACCTCATTGTGTCCTTTCTCCGGCGGGGGAGCCGGCAGACGCGCATAGCGTCCAGCATACTGCTGCCCCGGGTGGACGTCAAGCGGGGGCGCATTTCGGGCGTATTCCATTTTCGGGGCATGAGACTGTGGGGGTTTCCCGGCCTCCCCCCCAAGCGGCCACAACCGGTCCGCTACGCCGAAAATTTTCGGAGAGGGGGCAGACCGGGTCGGGGGTGAGGCCGGACTCGCGCGAGTCACCATCGCCCGTTTTTTCTCAACGATCATCAGGGCGCAGGCCCAGGGAGAGCAGCAAAGCCCCATCTGTGGCGCTTATGATTCAATCACCCTGGCTCACAAGGTAAGAATTGTGTTGAAATTCCGGCGATTCTATAGGATTCCTGCGTTTTGCTAACGAATTTCTATTACTCCTTCGTTACACTGTGAGCGCTGTACAAGAACATCAAACGATCACCGCTGGAGGGCAGACTGCGTGACCCGGAAAAAGACCAAAATCAAAGTGAATGCTACCGGACCAGAGCAAACCGCTGCCGGGGCCGCAGGCCCGGAGAACACGCCGGTAGAAGGTGCTGCGGAAGCCCTCGAAGCCGTGAGCGAAACAACAGGCGAGAGCGAGGTTTCTGCATTGCAGCTTGAATTGGAACAGGCCCAGACACGGGCCGCAGAATATCTGGACGGCTTGCAGCGCGAGCGCGCCGAATTCCAGAACTTCAAGAAGCGCATCGAGCGGGAGCGCGGAGAGCAGCAGCAGGCCATCCTGGGCCAGGTGCTGCTCAAGCTGCTGCCGGTTGTGGACGATTTCGACCGGGCGATGGAGATGGTGCCTGCCGACCAACGCAACGAGTGGTTCAGCGGCGTGGCACTCATCCAGCGCAAGCTCGAAGGACTGCTGAAAGAATATGGAGTGACGGAGATCGAGGCTCAGGGCCGGCCCTTCGATCCTATGGTGCACGAGGCTATCGGCATGGATGATGTGCCGGACGTCGCCAGCGGCACGGTGACTCAGGTGGTCCAGCGGGGCTACAAGCTCAACGATCGCGTGCTGCGCGCCGCGCGTGTGCGAGTAGCCAACTAGGCCGGGCGCATGGGGTGCCCGGTTCCGGGTGTGGGGAACACCCGGCGGAGATGAAGCAGCAATTATCCCATTCCCAACCAACTACAACACGAGGTGAGCAAACACTATGGGCAAGATCATCGGTATAGACCTGGGCACCACGAACTCCGTCGTTGCCGTGATGGAAGGCGGCGAGCCGACCGTCATTCCGTCGTCGGAAGGCGGGCGGCTGGTTCCGTCGGTCGTGGCGGTCAACAAGCAGGGTGAGCGCCTGGTCGGGCAGTTGGCCCGCCGCCAGGCGGTCATGAACCCGGAGAACACGATTTTCTCGATCAAGCGCTTCATGGGGCGCAAATTCGGCGAGAAGGAAGTTCAGCGGGCGCTGGAAAGCGTGCCGTATAAAGTCTCTGCTGCGCCGAACGGCGATGTGCGCGTGCACATGGGCGGCAAGGAATACAGCCCGCCGGAAATTTCGGCCATGATTCTGCAAAAGATCAAGCAGGATGCCGAAGCTTACCTGGGCGAAGAAGTGACGGAAGCGGTGATCACCGTGCCCGCCTACTTCAGCGACAGCCAGCGCCAGGCCACCAAAGACGCGGGCCGCATCGCCGGGCTGGATGTCAAGCGTATCATCAACGAGCCGACGGCGGCATCGCTGGCCTATGGCATGGATAAGAAGAGCGACGAGACGCTGGCCGTGTATGACCTGGGCGGCGGCACGTTCGATATCTCGATCCTCGATGTGAGCGAGGGCCTGATCGAAGTGCGCTCGACCAACGGCGATACCTTCCTGGGTGGTGACGACTTCGACGAGCGCATCATCCAGTGGCTGGCCGACGAATTTAAGAAGGAACAAGGCATCGACCTGCGCCAGGACCGGCAGGCGCTCCAACGGCTGAAGGAAGCGGCGGAGAACGCCAAGAAGGAACTCTCGACCACCATGCAGGCCGAGATCAACCTGCCGTTCATCACGGCGGACGCAAGCGGGCCGAAGCACCTGAACATGACGCTCTCGCGCGCCAAGCTCGAAAGCCTGGTAGCGGACCTGATCGAGCGCTCGATCAAGCCCTGCCAGCGCGCGCTGGAAGATGCCAAGCTCAAGCCCGCCGATGTGCACGAGGTGCTGCTGGTGGGTGGTATGACCCGTATGCCCGCCGTGCAGGAAGCGGTGCAGAAATTCTTTGGCAAAACGCCCAACAAGAGCGTGAACCCCGACGAGGTCGTGGCCATCGGCGCGGCTATCCAGGGCGGCGTGCTTGGCGGCGAAGTTAAGGAAGTGCTGCTGCTGGATGTGACCCCGCTGACCCTCTCGATTGAAACGTTGGGCGGCGTGGCCACCCCGCTGATCGAGCGGAATACCACCATCCCGACCAAGAAGGGGCAGGTCTTCAGCACGGCTTCGGATGGGCAGACCCAGGTCGAGATTCACGTCGTCCAGGGCGAGCGCCCAATGGCGGCGGATAACAAGACACTCGGCAAGTTCATTCTGGATGGCATCCCGCCCGCGCCGCGCGGTGTGCCGCAGATCGAAGTGACCTTCGACATCGACGCGAACGGCATCCTGAACGTGAGCGCCAAGGACAAGGCGACGGGCCGCGAGCAGAAGATCACCATCACCGCCAGCAGCGGCCTGAGCGAGGCGGAGATCGACCGCATGGTGCGCGAGGCCGAGAGCCACGCCGCCGAAGATGCGCAGCGCCGCGAGCAGGTCGAAGTCCGCAACCGGGCGGATGCGATGGTCTTCACGGCGGAGAAGGCGCTGCGTGACTATGGCGCGCAGGTGCCCGCCGATACACGGTCGGCCATCGAGACCAAGATTCAGGATGTGCGTAAGGCCCTGGAAGGCAGCGACATCGAGCGCATTAAGCGCACTTCCGACGAGCTGGGCCAGGCCATCCAGCAGATCGGGGCCAGCATGTATGGCCAGCCGGCAGGGGCCGGTTTCGCAGGCGGGCCGGATGGCGGCAGTGCGGCAGCGGATGACGGCGTCATCGACGGCGAATACACCGAGTCGTAAGACCGGTACGACGGGCGGAGGGACTGCCAACCCCTTCCGCCCGCCTTTGATCTCGGCTATCGGCTGAGCTTGGGCACAGGCCAGGGGCGGGTTTGTACAACTCGCCCCTGCGCGGGTTGACCGTCAGCGCGCCTGGGCAAATAACCCTTGTGAAGTCTCCCCGCAGTGGGATAGAATCTCTCGGACTGAGGATCATCGACCAATGGATGCCACCATGCCACGAGATTACTACGACATTCTGGGCGTATCGCGCGACGCGTCGGCGGAGGACCTGAAGAAAGCTTTCCGCAAGCTGGCGCGCCAATATCACCCGGACGTGAGCGACCTGCCCGACGCCGAAGAGCGCTTCAAGGAAATCAACGAGGCGTATGCGGTGCTCTCCGATGCCGACAAGCGCGCAGCCTATGACCGCTTCGGCCACGCGGGAGTCAATGGGATGGGCAGCGGCTTCAACGGCTTCAGTGGCGGTTTTCCCGGCTTCGAGGAAATCTTCGAGGACCTGTTCGCCGGGTTCACCGGCATGGGGGGATCGCGCCGCCGTCGCAATGGCCCGGTGAAAGGGCGCGATCTGCGCTATGACCTCAGGATTTCGTTTGAGCAGGCGGTCTTTGGCGCGGATGTTGAGATCGAAGTGCGCAAGCGCGATGTCTGCCCGGTCTGCGAGGGCCGGGGCGCAAAGCCGGGGACCGATCTGCGCACCTGCCCGGACTGCAACGGCACCGGCCAGGTGCGGCGTGTGCAGCAGACCCTGCTGGGCAGCATGGTGAACATCACCGAATGCACGCGCTGCAATGCCACCGGCAAGGTGCCGGATCAGCCGTGCACCGAATGTAACGGGATCGGCTCGGTGGTGCGCAACCGCAAGCTGACGGTGACCATCCCGCCGGGCGTGGACGAGGGCACCCAGATTCGGCTGAGCGGCGAGGGCGAGCCGGGACTGCGCGGCGGCCCCAACGGTGACCTGTTTGTCGTGCTCTCGGTGACCCCGCACGAGTTCTTCAAGCGCCGGGGCAGCGATGTGATCCTGGAAGTCTCGGTCAACGTGGCCCAGGCGGCGCTGGGGGATACGATCGTGGTGCCGACGGTGGACGGCGATACGGAAATATCCGTCCCGGCGGGCACGCAGTCGGGCAAGGTGATCAAGCTGCGCGGGCGAGGAATCCCCCGTCTGCGGCGCGATGGCTCGACTTCGGGCCGCGGCGATCAACTGGTGCTGATCACGGTGGAAGTCCCCACGCGCCTGACGCGCGAGCAGCGCGAATTGTTCGAGAAGCTGGCCGAGTCGCTGGGGCACGAAGTCACGCCACAGAAGGCCGGGCGCGGCTTCCTGGACCGGGTGGCGGATTTCTTCGGTGGCAGCTAGCCTTCGCGCCGGGCAACATCGGCGGCGCCGGACAGAATCGGCGGCGGTAGTCATGGAGCGGGCGGGTATCACGGACCCGCCTTTTGCTGCGTCTGTCCCCAGGGCGCGAGTCCGGCGAGGCGGCGGGCAGACCAAGCAGAACGCACAACAAGCAGAACGCACAACAAGCAGAACAAAGAGAAATGAGCAACGTGCGTTGCCCATTTCTCTTGCGCGTATCACTTTGAGGAGGAGGACGGGGTCCGTTGGTCACGATGGGGCTTCGATGACTGGTTCAGCACACGTCAATGTGAACCCCGTCTGACCATTACTATACCACAGTTTTTGTTACAATGTACATTACAATCATAAAAAACAAGAAAATTATAACTTTCCTTGAGTTTTTCTCATGCCTATCTATAATATTGCAGGCTGTTGAGGGAAAATCGTGCTGGCAGGGCGCGCTGTGACGCGCCGGAGATGAGGAGGGCGCGTGAACTGGGTCGAAGTGACGGTTGAGGTCGATGGCGAGGCGGCGGAGGCGGTCGCCGATGTGCTGCACCGCTACGGGTATCAGGGTGTGGCTATTGAGCAGGCGGGTTTTCCGATCGAAGTGTGGCCGGACGAAATTCCCCCGGCGGACCGGCTGATCGTGCGGGCGTATTTCCTCGATAACGACGAGGCCGAAGCCAACAAGCAGAAGCTGCGCGAGGCCCTCTATTACATGGGCAAGCTCTACCCGATGCCGGAGCCGCGCTTCTCTATCGTGCGCGACGAAGACTGGGCCGAAGCCTGGAAGGCGCATTACCAGCCGGTGCGGTTGGGGCGGCGAATCTACATTCGCCCGGCGTGGGTCGAGCCGACGGCGGAGCAGCGTCCCGACGACATCGTGCTGATTATGGACCCCGGCATGGCCTTCGGCACGGGGACTCACCCCACCACCCAGCTTTGCCTGATCGCACTGGAGGAGTTGATGAGCGGCGAGCGGGCCGCGCTCGAAGGCGGGCACGTGCTCGACCTGGGCTGCGGCTCCGGCATCCTGGCGATTGCGGCGATCAAGCTGGGGGCAGCGGACGCGCTCGGCGTGGATATCGACGAGCTGGCCATCACCTCTACCCAGGAAAACGCGGCGCTGAACGGCGTAGCCGACCGGATTACCGTGCAGCAGGGCAGCCTGGAGGTGGTGCGTCCCACCGGGCGGCAGTTCGACCTGCTGCTGATGAACATCCTGGCGAAGGCGATCATCGGCCTGTGCGACGAGGGCCTGGGCGAGGTGCTGCGGCCCGGCGCTCCGGCCATTTTCAGCGGGATCATCCAGGACCAGGCCGACGATGTCGAGGCCGCGCTGCGACGGACCGGCCTGGAGCCGGTGCAGCGCCGTACGGCGGGCGACTGGGTGGTGATCGAGGCGCGCAAACGGGGCGGTTAGCGCGTTGGGCGCGAGGGGAGTCCTTGCGCTAGAGTCTGGGCGAAAGGAGCGAGTCCTATGACTGACTTTCGCCTGCCACAGCAGACACATCTTGGCGGCGTGCGGCTTCGGGTGACTCACCTGGACCGCGCGCTCGCGTTTTATCAGGACATCCTCGGCCTGGCCCTGGTGGAACGTTCCGGCGGAAAAGCGGTGCTCTCCGCCCGCGCCGAAGGCCCCGCGTTGGTGACGCTGATCGAGCTGCCGGGCGCGGTGCCCAAACCGCCCGGCACCACCGGCCTGTTCCACGTGGCGATCCGCGTGCCGCAGCGGGCGGACCTGGGGCGGCTGCTGCGCCGCCTGGGCGAGGCGGGCTGGCCGCTGCACGGAGCCTCCGATCACGGCGTGAGCGAGGCGCTCTACCTGGCTGACCCAGACGGCAGCGGCCTGGAACTGTACCGGGATCGCCCGCGCGAGCAGTGGGCCTGGCAAGGCGACCAGGTCGCCATGGTCACCGGGTGGCTGGATGTGCGCGGCCTGCTGGCCGAAGCCGACGATTCGCCCTGGCAGGGCATCGCAGAAGGCGCGGATATCGGGCACGTTCACCTGAGCGTGAGCAGCCTTCGCCAGGCAGAGTCGTTCTATGCTGACCTGCTGGGCTTCGACGTGATGCAGCGATCCTATCCGGGGGCGTTATTCATGGCGGCGGGCGGCTACCACCATCACCTGGGGGCGAATGTGTGGGGCGCGCCGCGGCTCGTCCCGCCGCCCGATGACGCGGTGGGCCTGCTCGATTTTGAGATCGTCATCCCCGATGCAGCGGCATGGCAGGCGGCGGTGGAGCGGCTGGAGCAGGGGGGCGCGGTCCGCCTGCCGGGCAGTGAACCGCGCGCGCATTTCCGCGATCCCGATGGAATTGGGGTCACCCTGGTGAGGGCGGGATAGAGCCGCCCTCACTCACGGGTGCATTCCAAATTGGGGGTGAAATTGCGAGGACTTCGCCCCCCTCGTGCATTTTGATAAGGTGAGCGGATAGGGGTGGGCGAACGGCTGGCCTCACCCCCGACCTGCGCGCCTCATGGGAGGCGCCTGGTCTGCCCCCTCTCCGAAAATTTTCGGAGAGGGGGCGGAGCGGCCCGGTTTTGGCCGCGCGGGGGTGAGGCCGGGCAAC
>DAOUFU010000039.1:0-18019 GCA_034429275.1 Anaerolineae bacterium
CATCCGCGCGCATGGCATCCGCAACGGCGCACAGCTGACGATTGCGCCTACCGGTACAATCTCCACCGTGACCGGCTGCGAGGGGTACGGCTGCGAGCCGGTGTTCGCGCTGGCCTATTCGCGCTATGTGAACGACGGTGATAAGCAGATCACGCTGCAATATACCAGCCCCTATTTTGACCGCGCCCTGCGCGAGGCCGGGCTGAGTGAGACGGCGATCCAGCGCATCATCGAGCGCGTCAACAAGACGGGCACCTGCCAGGATATCGACGAGGTGCCGGAAGCGATCCGGCGAGTCTTTGTGGTCAGCGGCGACATCACCGCCGAGGAACACGTGCGGATGCAGGCAGCGCTCCAGGCCTTTGTCGATAACGCCATCAGCAAGACGGTGAATTTCCCGGCGGGCGCGACGGAAGAAGACGTGCGCACCGTGTATAAATTGGGTTGGAAGCTGGGCTGCAAGGGCATGACGGTGTATGTCACCGGCAGCCGCGAAAAGGTCGTGCTCGAAACGGCGGAGACCCGGCAGAAAAAAGAAGAGCCTGCCGCTCCCGCACCCCAGCAGATCAAGCTGTTCAACGAGGAAAAGAAACCGCGCCCGCGTCACCTGGAGGGCAAGACCTACCGCGTGCAGACCCCGCTGGGCACAACCTATGTCACCATCAACGAGAATGGTGAGGGCAAAGGCCAGCCGTTCGAGGTCTTCATGCACACCGCCAAGGCCGGGTCCGATACAGCGGCGGTTTCCGAGGCGATCGGGCGGCTGGTGTCCTACGTGCTGCGCCTGACTTCGCCGGTCAGCCCGCGCAGCCGCCTGAAAGAAATCGTGCGCCAGTTGATCGGCATCGGCGGCATTCGTTCGATCGGCTTTGGCCCGTCGCGCGTGGCGAGCCTGCCCGATGGCCTGGCGCAGGTGCTGCAGGAATACCTGGACGAGAGCGAGCTGGATCACCAGGCCGTGCCGCCGGTCGTATCGGAACGCCAGCTTCCGCTGGCACTGGGTGAAAAGTCGGGGCGCACGCTGGGCGATCTCTGCCCGGAATGCGGGGCGGCCTCGCTGGTGCGTGAGGAAGGCTGCGCCAAGTGCTACAACTGCGGATTCAGCGAGTGCTAGGCATCTGGCGGAGAGCGATGGAGTGATCAACCGGGGCGGGGGTAACCTCGCCCCGTCAATGGTCATTTCATCAATTATTCTCTAGTCCCACTTAACCTCGTTTCAAATAAGTCTTGAATGGGATGTGGGGCAACGTGGCATCTTGTTGGTTTTTTGGGGTGGGATCGGAAGCGAAGTAATCGTTGACGCCTGAGCGTTGTTGCGAAATTGGCTTCAACGCTAGGTTTTGTTGTGTGTTGGCTGGGAGGAGGGATGATTATCGGGTAGATGCGAAACCGTGAAACATAGTATGTCGAAAAGTCGGTGTGCCTGGGAAATCGGCACAGATGCCAAGGCAGCGCCAGGAGTGGCTGCTCCTGATAATGCGCTGCCTCGATCATCTCGTACATTGCAGAGCTTAGCATGTGATCCTTGAGTTCACAAGTTATGCTTTGCACAGAAAAGGAAACGGAACATGGCAAAACAAGGCAAGAATCAGTGGGTTGTCAAGCGCCCTGATGGATGGGCGGTTCGTGGCGAAGGCAATCAACGCGACACACGTCATACCAAAACGCAGCGAGAAGCAATCGAAATCGCGGAAGAGATAGCTACGAATCAAGACTCTGAGGTTATTGTCCAAAACCGTCAGGGGCAAATCCGAAGTAAGGACTCCTATGGTAGAGATCCGAATCCGCCAAAGGACAAGGAACACTAACGCTCAATAGTCAGTCGATTCCCACTGGATTCTCTGAGTTGAAAACAGAAACGCAGAGAATCGTTCACGGGGCGGGGGTAACCTCGCCCCGTTCGTTTCCATTGGCGGCAGCGAATGACTGGCCTCACCCCGACCTGCGCGCCTCTCTGCAGGCGCGTGGCGGTGAGGCCGGACTCTCCGCCCTAACGCGCTGTCAGGGCTTGCCCGCTCCCATTATTTGCGCGCCGGGGCAGGTGATGTTAAAAGAAGGTAGCGCGTGACCGGGCTTCAATGAGTGCGGTCAATCTCAGGTGGGAGGGACCTATGAAACGCTGGTGGATCATCGCAGTATCGGTGATGGTTCTGGCGCTGGCGGCGTGCGGGGGCGGAGATGACGGTCGGCAGGCGACCCCGGCAAGCACCACCGCGCCGCCCATCGGCGGTATGCCCGGCAGCGCGACGCCCACCCCCGTTCGTGCCGTCCCTGGACCGACCTGGACGCCCGATCTGCCCGCAGCGCAGGCGACCGCCGCCGTGCTGGGTGTGGATGCCACCCTGCTCACCGCCGGGCGCAGCAAGCCTGCGCCGGAGGCGGCTCCGGAGGTGTTTGAAGCGCCGTTTTCGGTGGGCCAGTTCGTGCGCCAGGTGGTGCGCGGACGCGCCACCGCTCCCCAGGACGCGGGACACATGGCCATCTACCAGGGCGGCGGCGACACGGTGGTGCTCAATGTGCTCTACATGCCGACCGCTGCCGAGGCTGTTACCACCGCGCGCTATGCGCTTGAAGGATCACACCCGGCGATGAGGCCCGTCTTCCTGCCGATTTATTCCCTGGAGCGTTCGTTCGGCATGGCCCAGGACCCGCAGGGCGGATACCTCGCCGCCTGGCCCAACGGGCGGTGGGGCTTCACTGCGCGTGCCGACAAGAGCAGCGCGGCGCTCAATGCGTTTCTGGCGTTCTTCCCCTATTAACCCTGCGGTGGGCGTGTGGCAGCGCTGGCGGCGGCGCGCGCTGATCGCGGGGGGCGCGGCTGCCGCGTGCGGCCTGCTGGCGGGTCTGGGGTTGGCGGCGGTGATCGTGCGCTACGGGCAAATTGACCGCGCCCGCCCTGCCGACGTGATCATCGTGCTGGGCGGCGGCTCTCCCTCGACCGAGCGGCGCGCGCGCCACGCCGCGACACTCTATGCCCGCGATCTCGCCCCTGTCCTTCTGTGTTCGGGTGGCTATCGGTCCGCGCCCGACGCGCCCACCGAAGCCGATCACTGTGCGGAGACTGCCCAGGCGGCGGGCGTGCCCGCTGCCGCCATCCTGCGCGAGACGAACAGCCTCAGCACGCGCGACAACGCCAGCGCCGCCGCCGACTTGATGGCAGCGCACGGCTGGCGCTCGGCGGTGCTGGTGACGGATGATTATCACCTGTGGCGCGCGGCGTGGGTCTTCCGGCGGGCAGGGCTGAAGGTGTTCCCCAGCCCGGCCCAGGCGACTCAAGACGGGCCGCCGCGCGGTGAGTGGGTGTTTGGCCTGCTGCGCGAGATGGCGGCGGTCGGCTGGTACGCGCTCGACTGGCTGCGCGGGCAAATCTCGTGATTTTGGGGACAAATTTTCTCTACCTGTTTTGGATCGGATGCGCTACAATGCTCGCCGTTTGACCGTTTGCCGCCGGGCGACGATTCCGCCCGGCGAACCCAGGTTTGGAGAAAATGACATCCTCATGCATCGCATTCTCGTTGTCGAAGATGATCACGACCTGCAAGCGCTGTATCGCACGATCTTCAACCGGCTGGGGTACGAGAGCGTGCCTGCGCTGAGCACCGCGGCAGGCATCGAGTATCTGTCGAAGGAAACGTTCGACCTGGTCATCCTCGATATGAACCTGCCCGATCAACCGGGCATCCGCGTGATCGAATATACCCGCGAGCATCTCAACGGCCTGCCAATTGTCGTCGTCTCTGCCAATGAGCAGTGGCGCGAAGACTGCGCCGCCCTGGGCGTGACGACATTTCTGCTCAAGCCGGTGACGCTCTCGCACCTCAAAGAGGTCGTTGCGCGCACCATCCAGGTTTAGGGCGTGTATTCAAAGTAGTACAATGCCTGCCACATCCCCAAGATAACGAACGTCAGGGCTGCGGCTCCCCTTCTCCCTGGGGGAGAAGGGGCCGGGGGGTGAGGGTTCGCATTCACAGTCTCGCCCCGCTTTCACACCGCCTGCTGACGCCTGCCCACCGGGACCCCAGGCAAAGATCACCAACCGCCGATCACCCGTAGGGCAGGCGGTGTGCGGGCGTTGCGCAGTTTGCCCCCCCGGATGGCCTACAATGAAATCAGTCTCGCGGGCTGACTCAAGTCACGTCCCGGCGTGCGCCATTTCCCCCGCCGTCGCACTTGCCCTATAATGACAGGTAGATGGTGCTTAGGGTCGGCTCGGATCAGCCGCTTTTTTATGATGGCGATTTTTTAAGGACACGGAGAGAAGACGATGAGCAGACGACGCATCCGCTGGGTGAGTGCCTTCGGTGCGCTGGCCGTGGTCGCCCTGGCGCTGAGTTTGCTGGCGAATGGGCTGCCGGTCGCGCTGGGTGCACCCGGTGCGCAAAGCGAGGCTTTGCCGCCCCAGGTGTTCGATACGGTGCCGCTGCCGGGTGAGGAACTGGCCCTGGATGGCACGGTGACGTTTTTCTTCGACCAGCCGATGGACGCCGCTTCGGTAGAGGCGGCGTTTCGCATAGAGCCGGAAGTTGCCGGTACGCTGAACTGGCCGGATGCCTCGACGCTGCGCTTCACGCCGCAAGGCGCGTTCGCGCGCGCTGCCGACTATACCTTCACCATCGACGCGAGCGCAGCCTCTGCCGAGGGCGTGACGATGGCCGAGCCTTTCGAGTTGACGCTGCGCACGGTGGGCTACCTGGAAGTGACCGAGGTGCTGCCCGCGCCCGATTCCGAATCGGTGGCGGCGGACTCGGTGATCACGGTCATTTTCAACCGCCCGGTGGTGCCGCTGGTCTCCATCGAAGACATGGGCGACCTGCCGCAGCCGCTGGTGTTTGACCCGCCGGTGAACGGCAAGGGCGAGTGGCTCAATACCTCGATCTACCTGTTCCGGCCCGATGTGCTGGTGGGTGGCATAAATTACACGGTGACGGTCGCTGCCGGGTTGGAAGACGTGACCGGCGGCGTGCTGGGCGAGCCTTTCTCGTGGAGCTTTGCCACACTTCCCCCGGACATCACCGAGATCGTGCCGCGCGATGGGCGTTCCGGCGTCCTGCTGGAGTCCCCGGTATCGGTGCAGTTCACCCAGCCGATGGATCATGCCACAACCGAAGCCGCCGTCAAGCTGCTGCTGATGGGGACTATGAGCGCGAACCTGGAAGTTCCGGTCCCGGTGAGCGGGCAGTATTCGTGGAACGAGTCCTCGACTCGGCTGACCTTCCAGCCCGACGAGATGCTCGAACTGGGATCAACCTACCAGTTGGTGGTAGACGAAATGATCGCGCGCAGTGCCGAGGGGGCTATGCTGCGTGAGGGGGCATCGAGCACCTTCACCACCGTGCCCTATCCGGCCATCGTCCGCACCTCTCCGGCTAACTACGAAGTCGATGCTTCGCCCTATGGGGGCTTCACGGTCTATTTCAACACGCCGATCGACCTGGAATCGCTCAAGGACAAGTTCATCGTCGAGCCGGAACCCTGGCGCGAGTATGACAGCTATTACTATGACTGGAGCTACAGCTATACGCTGTCGTTCGATACCGAACCGAGCACCGACTATACCATCACCATCTTGCCCGGCATCAAAGATCACTACGGTAACGTGATCCAGGAAGGTATGGTGGTCAGCTACCGG
The DNA here is from genome assembly GCA_034429275.1 of Anaerolineae bacterium. Classification (GTDB taxonomy): domain Bacteria; phylum Chloroflexota; class Anaerolineae; order Aggregatilineales; family Aggregatilineaceae; genus DAOUFU01. The sequence continues at coordinate 5,630 of DAOUFU010000039.1, forward strand.
ACCGCGCCCTATCCGCCGGAACTTGACATCCAGGCGACCGGGCGCATCGGCATGTACAGCGCCTACAAGCCCAGCACGCGCGTTTTTGTGACCCACCGCAACGTGAGCCGGATGGAACTGGGTCTGTGGAAGCTCGAACTGCCGGTCCTGGCCCAAATGACCGGCCCGAACGGGTGGGACTACTGGTACGCCTACAGGCCGAGAGCCTATAACCTGCTGCGGCGCTGGACGGTAGACGTCAGCAGCCAGATCGATCAGCGGCGCTACGAGCTGCTGTATATCTCCGACAAGGGCGCGAGCGGCATCAGCAACCTGGAATGCCTGGGCGCGCCCGATCCCCAGGTGAAGGTGGGCGATGTGGTGATCGTCACCCGCGAGGACGCGCGCCCGCTCAATGTGCGCGCCGAGCCGGACCTGGCCGCTACCGTCATCACCCAGGCGCTGCCCGACGAAACACTCCAGGTGATCGGCGGGCCGTTCTGCGAGGGTGGCTACCTGTGGTGGAACGTGCGGCTGAATAACGACCTGACCGGCTGGGCCGCCGAGGGCGATCCGTCGCATTACTACTTCGAGCCGCTGAGCGCCGCGCCGCAGGACCCCAATCTGCCCGCTGCGCCCACTGCTGCTCCCTATACGCCCGAAGCGCTGGCCCCCGGCGTGTACTACCTGGAAATCGACTCGCCCGAAACGCGCGATTTCTACAATGAGCCGAATCGCCATGTGCTGGTAGTGCAGTCGGCCAACATCACGTTGAAGTACAGCCAGGAGACCGCACTGGCCTGGGTGACCGATATGCAGAGCGGCGATCCGCTGCCCGGCCTGCCGGTGATCTTCTATAACAAAGACTTCAACCCGGTCGGCACGGCTACTACCGACGCCGATGGCCTGGCCGTAGCCGACATCCCTCACCTGGTCGATCTCTACCTGCCGCTGTACGCCTCGGTCGATCATGAGGGGATGTTCGGTTTTGCCGTCGGTAACTGGTCTGACGGCATGGAACCCTGGATGTTCGATGTCTCCAGCGACTACCAGAAGGAAAACCTCTCGGTTTATCTCTACACCGACCGCCCGATCTACCGGCCCGATCAGCCGGTGTACTTCAAGGGCATCGTGCGCGCGATGGATGATGTGCGCTTCAGCCTGCCCAATCGGAACAGCGTACCCGTCCAGATTTTTGACGACCGGGGCGAGATTGTGTATGACGAGGTGCTCCCGCTCACGCCGCAGGGGTCGTTCTCCGGCGAGTTCAGGCTCGATCCCGAAGCGCCGCTGGGTTACTACCGGCTGATCGCCGACATCGCCAGCAACTCGCGCGAGGGTTTTGGCATCAGCTTCAGCGTGGCGGAATATCGCGCGCCGGAGTTCCAGGTCGAGCTGACCCCGGATGCCTCCGAAGTCGTGCAGGGCGATACCATCCGCGTGCTGGTCGAGAGCCGCTACTTCTTCGGCGGCGCGGTGAGCAACGCACAGGTGGCCTACAGCGTCGTCTCGCAGGACTACTACTTCAACTACACCGGCGATCAACCGGGCTACTGGTCGTTTGTCGATGAGAACTACGACTTCTACTCGCCCGAATACTACGAGACGTATGGCCAGACGGTGGCCGAGGGCGAGTCCGTCACCGACGCAATGGGCCGCTTCATGATCGAACTGCCTGCCGACCTGGGCAAGAAAGCCCGCAGCCAGACGCTGACCATCGAGGCGCGGGTGACCGACGAGAGCGATCAACTGGTCGCTGGCCGGGTTGATGTCGTGGTGCACCAGGGGCTGGTCTATCTCGGCTTGCAGCCCGAAGAATATGTGGGCCGCGCAGAGCACGAGAATCTGATCAACATGCTGGTCGTCGATTGGGACAGCGCGCCCGTCGCCGGGCAGGAAGTTGCCTACGAAATCGTCGAGCGCCGCTGGTTCAGCGTGCAGGAAGAAGACGAGTTTGGCCGCACGACCTGGACCTGGGAAGTCGAGGAAATCCCGGTGGAGGGAGGCAGCGGCACGGTGACCACCGACGCCGACGGCCTGGCCCAGGTCAGCTTTGTGCCCCCAACCGGCGGCACCTACAAGGTCTATGGCCGCACCACCGACTCCAGGGGCAACGAAGTCAAGAGCAGCGCCTTTATGTGGGTTAGCGGCCCAGACTTCATCAACTGGCGGCAGGATAACTCCAACCGCATCCAGTTGATCACCGACAAAGACGAATACAAGGTCGGCGATACCGCCGAAATCCTGATCCCCAGCCCGTTCCAGGGACCGGCCTGGGCGCTGATCACGGTTGAGCGTGGCGACATCCTCACTCACGACGTGATCCTGATGGAGACCAACAGCACGATCTACACGCTCGACATCCTGCCGGAGCACGCGCCCAATATCTACGTGAGCGTGGTGCTGGTCAAGGGCGAGGACGCCAACACCCCCAATACCGCCTTCCGAATGGGCATGGTCAACCTGCCGGTCGATACCAGCCGGTTGGTGATGGACCTGGCGGTGGAGCCAAGCATCAACGTGGCGGCGGGCGAATTCGCCGGGCCAGGCGATACGGTCGAGTACACCATCACCGCGACGGACTGGCAAGGCGAGCCAGTGGCCGGGGCGGAGATCGGCGTGGGCCTGACCGACCTGGCCGTGCTGACCATCGCCCCGCCCAACAGCCAGGAACTGCTGCCCTTCTTCTACTCGGAGCGCGGCGTCGCCGTGCGCACTGCCTCGGCCCTGACGATCAGCGTGGACCAGGCGACCCAGGTGATCATCGACACCATCAAGGGTGGCGGTGGCGGCTATGGCGAGGGCGGCGTCTTTGAGGTGCGACAGGAATTTGTCGATACGCCGCTGTGGGAGCCATCGGTCATCACCGATGAGGACGGCACGGCCACCGTTTCGGTGACGTTGCCGGATAACCTGACGACCTGGCGGCTCGATGCGCGCGCGGTGACCGTCGGCGGCGACGAGCCGATGCTGGTCGGGCAGACCACCTTCGACCTGTTGAGCACCAAGCCGGTGCTGATCCGCCCCGCGACCTCGCGTTTCTTTGTGGTGGGCGATCATGCCACGCTGGGCGCGACCGTCAACAACAACACCGGGCAGGACCTGGTGACCGACATCACGCTGCAAGGCACCGGCTTTGTGCTGGACGAGGGCGTGACGCATACCCAGCGCGTGACCATCCCCGCGCGGGGCCGGGCACGCGTCAACTGGCCGGTGACGGTGCAGGACGTGGCCTTCATCGATGCGACGTTCTATGCCAACGCCAACAACGGCCAATACCTGGATGCCAGCAAACCGCCGCTGGGCCAGGGCGAAGACCAGACTCTGCCGGTGTACAAGTATGAAGTGCCCGAAACAGTGGGCACGGCGGGCATGTTGGTCGGGCCGGAGCAGGGCAGCCGCACCGAAGCAATCGTGCTGCCTCGCCGTTTCAATGTCACGCAGGGCGAGATCACCGTGCGGGTGGATCGCTCGCTGGCGGCGGCGACGGTCGATGGGCTGGATTGGCTGCGCAACTACCCGCACTACTGCATCGAGCAGATCGTCAGCCGCTTCTTGCCCAATGCCGTCACCGTGCGCGCGCTGACCGCGCTCAATGTGGACGCGAGCGATCTACGGGCCAATCTCGACCGCGAGGTGAACTTCGCGCTCCAGCGACTCTATAGCCAGCAGAAGGCAGATGGCGGCTGGGGCTGGTTCGTGAATGACGAATCCAACGTGCTGGTGACCGCCTACGCGCTGATCGGCCTGAATGAAGCCCAGATGGCCGGGTACAGCGTCGATCAGGGCGTGATCGACCGGGCGGCGGCATTCGTGGAGCAGTCGCTGCGGACTATCAGGCCGCAGAACCAGCGCTGGGAAGTCAACCGGCAGGCGTTCCTGCTCTATACGCTGGCCCGTGTGGGCAAGGGCGACTTTGCGCGCTCGGTGCGCCTGTTCGACGAGATGGAGAACATGAGCCTCTACGCGCAGGCGTACCTGGCCATGACCTTCCACCTGCTCGACCCGAATGATCCACGCGCGATGGAACTGATCAACCACCTGAACAACAGCCTGGTGGTCAGCGCGACCGGTGCCCACTGGGAAGAAAACTACACAGACTGGTGGAACTGGAATACCGACACGCGCACCACGGCGCTGGGCTTGATGGCGATCATCCAGGTCGATCCCGAAAACCAATTGATCCCCAACATCGTGCGCTGGCTGATGGTGGCACGTGACGCCGATCACTGGGAAACGACGCAGGAAACCGCCTGGGCTGTCATGGCGCTGACCGAGTGGATGGTCGTCACCAACGAACTGAATCCAGACTACACCTTCAACCTCTCGCTCAATGGGCAGCGGCTGTCGGTGGAGGATAACACGGCCACGCCCGACAATGTGCGCGAAACCGAGCAGTTGGTGATCGCCGTCTCCGAACTGCTGGCCGACCAGGCCAACCGCCTGACTATCAGCCGCACGGAAGGCGATGGCAACCTGTATTACACCACGCACCTCCGCGCCTTCTTGCCGGTGCCGGATGTCGAGCCGGTTAGCCGCGGCATCATCCTCAGCCGCCAGTACAGTCTGCTGGGCGATCCTGACGCCAGGCCGATCACCTCTGCCGAGGTGGGGCAGGCGGTGCAGGTCACGCTGACCATCATCGCGCCGAACAACCTGCATTACGTGATGGTAGAAGATCCGATCCCGGCGGGCGCGGACGCGGTGAACCCCGATCTGCAAACGAGCAGCATCATCGGCACACGCCCGGAACTGAGCCGCGAGCGTCCGCTCAGCCGGGGCTGGGGCTGGTGGTGGTTCTCGAATGTCGAGATGCGCGACGAGAAGGTGGTGCTCTATGCGACCTACCTGCCGCGCGGCACCTACCAGTTCACCTATACCATCTATCCCGGCCTGCCGGGTGAATACAACGTCATTCCGGCCACTGGCCAGGAATTCTACTTCCCCGAAGTCTATGGGCGCACCGCGGGATCGCTGTTCACCATCACGGGCGGCACGGCCTCGGAGGCCGTGCCCGTCCAGCCCGGCGAAGAGATGCCCGTCACGTCTACCGGGGAGCCGGGCGAGGCTGCCGAGTCCCCGGCAGAGACTCCGACTCCGCAGCCCGATCAGCCCGGCGGCGATGCGGCCCTGCCCGAATTGGAGCAGGTCTACACCTCGCCGGACGGGGTGACGGTGCGCTTTCCTGCCACGTGGGCGGTGGCCGATGACCAGCCGGAAGGCATGACCACCCTGGTTTCGCAGCCGGGCATGGATACCGACCGCGTCCTGCCCGGCCAGGTGGGCGTCGTCGTCATCGGACCGGACATGACCGCAATGATCAGCGGGATGTCCGGCGCGACTGAAACCTCACCCGCCGAGATCATCGCAAACTTCATCAGCCTGGTGATGGCGGATGAAGGGGAGGTCGTCATGGGCGAGATGGAGGAGATCGTGCTGGGCGATCGCATCGGCGTGATGAGTACCATCGCCGACCCGGAGGCCGAAGGGCTGATCGCGGCCTTTGACGGCGGCGATGGCCAGTTGGTGATGGCGTTGGGCGTCACCGCGCCGGGTGAGTTCGCAGCAGCCGAGCCGCTTGTCCGCGCCATTATGGCGACTGTCACCACCGTCCCGGCAGAAGAACCGGCGATCGCGGCCCCTGTGCTGACGGCGGGCGAGACGCAGTCCTACAACAGCCGGACCGGGTTGAGCCTGCTGCTGCCCAACGACTGGGCCATCGAAGAGAACGAGGACGCCATCCAGGCGACCAACGACCTGGCCGCTTTGCAGGGCGACGATCTCCAGCCGGGCCAGCAGGGGATGATCATCTTCACGCCGGGCATGGCCGAGGCGTTGGGCGCGGCCAATGCAACGGACCTGCTCAGCATCTATGCTTCGATCATCGCCCAGGATAACACCACCACCCAGCTTGGCGTGGTGGAGGAAGTCGAGTTGGCGGACGGGCGCACGGCGGCCCGCATCCCGATCACCGAGGGCGGCACCGAGGGAGTCGGCTATGCGGTCGATGTCTCCGGCACGCCGATCCTGATTTTCGGCGTGGCTGCGATGGGCGAACTGGCGGAGTTTGAGCCGCTGCTGCTTGAAATGATCATGAGCATCGCCTACACGCCGTAACACAGGGTTTCTCCAGGGGCGCACGAGTCACAGCGTGCGCCCCTGGCTGGTAGATGGGCCGGCAGCCGTCGGCCCCTGGCGCGCGGTTGGACTACCTACTACACAGGAGCATGAATCATGGGTTTTATGGATCACCAGCAGGGCAAGGCCATCCAGGTGACGCTGTTGACACCGGGCTTTCAGGTCCAGGGCACGCTGCACATCATGGGGCTGGTCCAGACCTTTTTGAACGACGAAACCAAGATGTTCTTCGCGCTGAATGACGTTACCATGCACGCGTTGGCAGCGGGCAACCCGGCGACCAGCGTGCACGTCGATGAGATGTATGTGCGCAAGACCGACTGTCACGCGGTCATCTTCCCCGAACTGCTCTCGCGCGAGGATTCCGGGCTGCTGCCGCGCAGCGAGCCGCTGGCCGCCTACACCTCCCACTACGTGATTCAGGGGGGCTTTCACATGGGGGCGGACGCGCTGCTGGTGGACTATTTCGAGGTGTCGCGCGGGATACTGCTGGGCGCGACGGATGTCTCGATCTTCCCGTTGTTCCAGCAGCAGGCGGCCTTGGTCCAGCACGCGCCGCTGGTCTATGTCAGCCGCAAGCTGGTTCACACCGCGCACCGTGCATAACCGGGTGGGCCGGACCGGGGCGCATCCCGCCGCTGCCCGGCGGCTGGTGCGCCCGGCACGCAATTCGCAATAGAGGGAAAAGGGCGGCTCACCGTGCCGCAGCATGAGCTGCGCCGCAGTGTGAGCTGCGCCGGAGTGCCAGCGAAGCCTCAGCTTCGCCGGAGCCTCAGCTTCGCCGGAACCTCAGCTTCGCCGGAACCGCCGCATGACGCCCAGCACGCGCGGCATCAGGCGCTCGTAGGCCCAATACAGCGCCGGGCTGGGCACGGCATCCCACGCGCCGAGGGTGCGCACCACCTGCGCGCCGAATCCCGCTTTGAAGCGGTAGACTCCCCACATCGGCGCGCGCTCGTTGAATGCGTCCGGCGCGCCCCAGAAATCATAGCGGGCGTACCCCTGCGCCCTGGCCCAGCGGATCGCCTCCCACTGCACCAGGTAGGTGGGCATCCGGTGGCGTTCCTCGTCGCTGCTCATGCCGTAGAAATACCACGCCGTGCGCCCGAAGTGGAACAGCACCAGCCCGGCCAGCGCGCGGCCCTGCGCCTCGGCGAGGAAGCCGGTCGCCAGCCCGGCCTGCATGAAGCGCGACCACGCTTCGCGGTAATAGGCGAGCGGGCGGATCAAAAACCCCTGCCGCGCCCCGGTGATGGTATACAGGTCATACAGCGTGCGCAGGTCGTCTTCGCCCTGCGCAACTCGCACGCTGACCCCCTCTTTGATCGCCGTGCGAATCTTGCGGCGCGTGCCCTGGCTCATCGCGGCCAGCAGCGCGTCTTCGCTTTGGGCCAGATCGAGCGTCAGCGTGTTGCGGAACTGCACCTGCGACTCGCTGAAGCGCCAGCCGCGCGCCTTCAGCGCAGCGATCACGGCCTGCCCGGTGGGATCGTCCTGCGGTGGGTGAGCCGGGTCCGGCTGGTGCGGCGGGGCGGTGGGGATTCCGGTGCCGATCACGACATCGGGATCGATCTTGAGCCACAGAGCGCGGCGCTGGCGGGCCAGATCGCCCAGGTGATCCAGCACCGCCGCGACGGTTTCGGGCTGAGCATAATCGAGCGCCGGGCCTTTGGGCACATACATCACGCGGAAGGGACCGGCTCGCCGCGTCAGCACGGCGGCGGCGGCGACCGCTTCGCCGGAGCCGTCGCGGTAGGCGAGTCGTTCGGGCTGCCAGCCGGTCTCGTGCTGTTTGAACGCGCCCCACGCCCAGCTTTGCAGCACGTGGGCGGCGGGCAGCGCGCGCAGCAGGGAGTCCCAGGCGGCGGCATCGGTGATAGGGGTAGGGGTCAGCGCGGGAGAATTCGGCGGCACGGCGTCACACGGTTTTCACAAAATAGACTCCACTCACGACGCGGCCATCGTCCAATACCTGCGTGGCCGGGTGCGCCGCAAAGCCCATCGACACGTGCAGGGCATGGCTGGCGCGGTTGTCTGCCGGGCACCACAAGCGTATCTGGTGGCAGCCGAGCGTTTTGGTCATTGCCAGCGCGGCAAGCTGGAGCGCGCGCCCCTGGCCCTGGCGGCGGTGGGCCGGCTCCACGGCGAACGACTGCACAAAGGTCTCGCGCAGGGGGCGGCCATCGCGCGCGCGCAGCGGCACCTCGCCCGCCGCCGGGTCAACGGCGGGGAAGGCGATCACCTGCATCCTGAAGGCGATATGCCCGATCACCTGGTCATCGATCACACTGCCCAGGAAGTAATGCCCCGCTTTGGGGGCAGAATCCGACTCCAGCACCCATTGGGCCGCATCGACCCGGTGCAGGTGGGCCACAAACGCAGGCCACAGCGGGTGAAACGGCACGAACTGTTCAATTGCCATAGCATGTTCCTCAGTGTGCGCTCATCACGCGCACGGCCAGCCGGTAGAACGCGTAGACCGTCGCAGAATAGACCCGATCCCACGCCCCCGCGCTGCGGATCACCTCGCCCCCCCAGCCGCGTTTGAAACGGTAGACTCCCCACAAGCCATCGCTGCGCGTTTCGAACTGGGCTTCTAGGTCTTCCGGGGCGGCATCGGGCACGCCGTACAGGTCATAGGTGCGCGCTCCCCGCGCCATCGCCCAGCGAATGGCGGCCCACTGCACGCCGTAAGATGCCATGCGGTGCCGTTCTGCATCGAGCGATGCGCCGTAGAGATACCACGCCTGCCCGCCGAGCGCGAAGACCATCACACCCGCCAGGTCGCGGCCCTCGGCGCTGCCGATCATCAGGGCGGCCTGCCCGCGCGCGGCGAACAGGTCATAGGCGCGCTGATAATATTCCGGCGCGTGCACGCCAAAATCCTGGCGGTCGCCGGTGCGCCGGATCATGGCGTTGAAGCTGTCCACGTCGGCGCGCGTGCCTTCGCGCACGACCACGCCGAATTTTTCGCTCTTGCGGATGTTGCGGCGCGTGCCCTGGTTCATGCGCGCCAGGATGACATCCTCGCCGCCGGAAAGGTCGATGCGGATGGTGCGCGGCGGCTGCACCGTCTGCGGGCTGGGGTGCAGGCCGTACCCCGGCCAGTCGATGCCCGCCAGGTCGAAGCCCGGCTCCAGCTTGAGGAAGGCCGCGCCGCGCTGACGGGCGACGCCATCCAGGGCGGCGAACACGGCGCGCACCTGCTCATCATCCGCCCAATCGACCACCGGGCCGAAGGGGACATATCCCCACCAGCCGAGCCGGAAGGGCAGCCGCTGGAACAGCACCTGCGCGCCCGCCACCAGATCGCGCGGTCTGCCGGACTGCGCCAGCGCAGCGCGTGCCGGAGTCCAGCCAAACGCGGCCTTGAGTTCGCCCCAGGCCGTGGTTTGCAGCAGGTGCCCGCGCGGATGCGTGCTCACCAGGGAGTCCCAGGTGTCGGCGTCGGGCGTGATCGAGGTGAGGGGCATGGCGTGCGCACTTTCTGAGGGCGGGCGAGAGTCACAGTGTGACAGGAGTCACAGCGCATCATTATACCGCAAAACGCGCCGGACCCCCTATGGCCCGGCACGGCGGGGTGTGTGCAAAACCTGAAGCGGGTTTTTGAGCGAAAACCGGCCTCACCCCTGACCTGCGCGCCGCTTCGGGCGCTTGGTCTTTCCCCTCTCCAACCGCGGTTGGAGAGGGGGAGAAGCGGCCTGCTTTTGGCCGCGCGGGGGTGAGGCCGGACATCTGTGACTCCGGTTGTACATGCTGTCAAGCGTTTGACTGTCAACCTTTGCTCGCACCCGCACGGCGCACACTCATTGAGCGGGTGGTGGGGCGGCCTTGACGCTCTCGGCAATGGCGCGTGTGTATGGCTCGACGACGACCGCGCTGCCCGGAATGGTGGTGCCCGCCACAAAAATGAGCTGGGTGCCGTCTTCGGTGAGCAGCAGCACGATCAGCTGATCGTTGTTCGCGGCGGTGTCGCGGGTGAGCAGGCGTTTGGCGGGCCGGCTGCCGATGGTGATGTCGGTCACTGCGCCGATGAGCTGCGAACTCTGCTCTGGGGTGATGAAGACGTCCATCAGCATCTTGACCGCCGACTCCAGGTCGGTGACGCCCATCGCGTCGAGCGGCAGCACCATCACACCGACACGCAGATCGGCAGTGGTCAGGCGGTCGGCATCCAGCGCGGCGACCGAGGTGGCCGTCTCGATGCCCACTGCGTCGGGCCGCACGACCCATCCCTCAGGATAGCGGATGGTGACGCCGGTCGCCGGGTTGGTGTAGATTTCTTTGAGCCGCACGCCGTCTTTGTCATCGCTGCCGCAAGCGCTCAGCACGAGCGCAGCAGCCAGCATCCCGGCCAGCAGAGCAGTCCATCGCCTGATCATGGTAGACATCTCCTCATTGGATGCGCGGAATCACACCCCGGCGCGGCGGGGATCATTGGCGGACCCGGATGGTTTCGGCCATCGCCAGGGCCAGCGGTTCCATGCGCGCCATACCGCCGACAGGGGTCATGCTCATCGCCACGATCATCTGGTCGCCGGAGAGCCAGCCCAGGATCAGGGTGTCGCCCTGGCTGGAATCGACAATTGTCATGCGCCGGGCGGGCTGACCTGCGACCACGGTCGCGACCGGCTGGCTGCCCGTCGTCGCTTCGGGATTGGCGGTCAGGAAATTGGCCATCACGGTGAAGGCGGTGTCCAGATCGGTCGTCTGGGGAGACTGCAGCGGCAGCGGGAGCACGGTAAACGTGATATCGCCAGCTTCCGGCTTGCCGCTCAGCACATCTTCGGAACTGGCGATCACGATGCTGCCTGCATCCTGTTTGGCGACCCACCCATTGGGGTAGCGCACCGTGATGCCGCTGGTGTTGTTGGTAATGCTGCGCGACAGGGTGACGCCGTTGACGACGGGCGGATTGTCTTTGCCACCGCCGCGAACGGTCAGCACCAGGGGGACCACCATAATCAGGGCGAGCAGCAGCACGGTCACTCGTTTTACCATCGGTTGGATACTCCTCAACTCTGCGCAGTGATGCGGCAGTGACACTGCCAAACGCGAGCATTATACCCCCAACTGCGCGCTGCCGATCAAAAAACCCCGGATCACGCGCAGGGCGATGATCCGGGGTCGGGCTGGCTGCTGGGAGCAGGGCGGGTTAGCCCTCCGGCGCGGCCACCTTGACGCTCTCGGCGATCTTGAGCGCGTAAGGTTCGACGCTGGCCATCTTGCCTTTCGGGGCCAGGCCCACCACAACCACGATGGATTTGCTATCATTGGTCAGCCAGGTGAACATCACCCCATCGCCCTCGTCAGGGCTGCTGGTTGTCACGCGCTTGGCGTCCGCGCCGCCGATCTTCACCGTGGTGGCCTCGCCGATGTTCATGCCTTCCTGGCCGGCCATCATCGTGTTCAGGGTCGAGAATGCGGTGTCCAGATCGGTCGCGCCGAGCATCTCCATCGGAAAGACCATGACCGAGATACCCAGGTCATTTTCGCCCAACTTGTCCGAGTCCAGGGCTGCCTGCGAATTCGCAGCGACGACTGCTCCTGAGTCCGCTTTGGCGACCCAACCCTCAGGGTACTGAATGGTGATGCCGGATGCCTCGTCGGCCAGGGTTTGCGAGAGCTTGATATCGTCGGACTTCTTCTCGTCCTCTTTATCTTTGCCGCAGGCCGTCAGCGCAAGTGGGATGATCAGCAGGGCGACCAACAGGCTCCACATGGCCTTCTTCATCACGTACTTCCTCCTTATTGAGTGCGCAATCAACGGGCACACGCCCTATGATTTTCTGATCATAGTCCAACTATTGCTATTTTGCTTATAGGGCAAATGTAATATGTACGGCTGTCATATCGCATAAGAGACCATTCAAAAAGCCCTCACCCTTCCGGCTTACGCCGGTTCCCTCTCCCTCAGGCGAGGGAAAATCAGCCCATTGCCCTGTCCCTCCCTGAGGGAGAAGGGGAATGAACCCGTTCGGGTTCAGCGAACTCGAAGAGTTCGCGGGATGAGGGCCTCAAAAGCCTTTGCAAATGGTCTCTAAGATCACAGGCGGTCACCTGGCAAAATGCACGACGGGGGCGAAGCCCTCGCAATTTCGCCCCCACTCTGGAATGCATCCCTGCTCCATGGGGCGTATTCCATTTTCGGGGCATGAGACTGTGGGGGGTGCCCGGCCTCACCCCCGCGCGGCCAAAACCGGGCCGCTTCGCCCCCTCTCCGAAAATTTTCGGAGAGGGGGCAGACCAGGCGCCTCCCCTGAGGCGCGCAGG